>CAIXRL010000768.1 GCA_903921835.1 Candidatus Eiseniibacteriota bacterium
ATGGCGGCTGCGGCGCGAGGCGGCGGGGCACCCCGCGCTCGAGGGCTTCGCGGCACGGCCGGGAGAGCCCCTGTCCGCGGCGCGTTTCACGCGCGTGCGCGCCTTCCGGCCGGGCCCGCACGCCCGCGTGCTCGCGGCTTTCGATCGCACGCACCCGGCGCTGATCGAGGCGACGGGCGCGCTCGTCCTCGCGACGCCGCTCGACCCGGCCGCCTCCGATTTCGCGCTGAGCGGCGCCTTCCTGCCGCTCGTTCACCAGTGCGCGCGCGTGCTCGGCCGTGGCACCGCCGCCGCTTCGCTCGCGCCCGGCGACGCGTGGCGCGCGCCGGCGGCCACCGGCAGCTGGCGCGTGCTCGACGAGTCGGGGCGCGAGATCCCGGTCGCGCTCGGGACCGGTCGCGGCGCCACGCGGCTCGAGACCGGCCCGCTCGAGCGCCCGGGGCTCTACCGGGTCCTGCGCGGCACGCAGTTGCGCAGCACGTTCGCGGTGAACCCCGATCCGCGCGAATCCGACCTCGCTGCGCTGCCGGCGGCGAACCTCGTCGCCGGCTTCCCCGCGGGACGCGCTCGCGTGCTCACGCCCGGCGCGGACCTGGCCCGGCGGGTGCGCGAAGCGCGTTACGGCCGCGAGCTGTGGCCGCTGTTCGCGCTGCTCGCGCTGGTGCTGCTGGTCGTGGAGACGCTCGTCGCCCGCGGCGGCATGCCCGGCGTGCGGCCCGACGCGACGGCACGCTGAAGGCGCGACGCGCCGGCAACCGCCGGCGTCACTTCGGCGATTCGAGCGACGACTGGATCACGAACGTGTGCGCGTTGCCCACGGACCAGTGCGTGCAGTTCGCGCCCAGCGTGTGCAGGATCTGGAGGCCTGCGAGCGAGTCGGTTGCGGCCACGGTCAGGGCCAGGACCTGGCCCGACGTCACCCCGCTCCCGGAGGTGTCGCTCACGACGTAGTTGTCCCAGTCGAGCCGGTACAGGGGCCGCGCGAACGAGAAACCGGACGGCAGGTAGGCCCCCATGCCCGCGGGAACGACGCCCACGGGCGCATCCGGCGCGAAGTTGCCGGTCGCTGCGTACTGGGCGAATGCGGCCGCGCGGATGGTGTTGAGATCGCCCGCAGCCTGCGAGGCGTACGAGTCGCGGCGGATGGCCGCGTAGGCCGGCAGCGCGATCCGCAGCAGCACGGAGATGATGCACAGCACGATCATCAGTTCGATCAGCGTGAAGCCGTCCGCTGCCCGGTGGCGCGTCATCGTATCCCTCCCGCGATCAGACCCACCTCGAGCAACGTGCGGCCCATCAGCACCGAGAGCGAATCGGTCGCCGAGTGGTAGACGACCTGCGCCTCACCGGCGCCGGCCGCGAGCTGGTAGTTCGTCCGCTCGATGGGCGTATAGCGCACCCCGGCCACGGGCTGGCCCGCCTGCTGCGCGGAAACGGGGACACACCCCTTTACGCGCCGGTACTCCTCGATGCGCTGGCGCTGCAGGAAGACCGCGATCTTCCAGCTGGAGGCGTAGTAGCTGGGCGCGGGCAGTTCGGGCTCGCGGAACCTGAGCCACTCGGGACTCCCGAACCACGCGTAGCCGTTGAAGAGGATCAGCGCCAGGAGCAGCAGCAGCTTGAGCGGCGGCGCGTTGCGCTTGCGAGACTCGAGCGCCTCGCGTTTCGCGGCCTTCTCGTCCTCGCGGCGCATGACATCCCCCACGGCGGCCTCGGCCTCGGCCTGCTCGCGCGCCCGCAGGGCCAGTTCGCCCAGCGTGACGTCACCCGCCACGCCACCGTGCCCGGGCACGGCGGCCGGTGGCGGCGCCCCGGATTCAGGCACGCGCGGCAGTTCGCTCATGGCGTCGGATGCTCCCCTCGAAGAAACAGCGGGCATGGCCCCGGCCGGCCGGCCGGTGGTCGTAGCGGTCCGGTTATCGGCCCCGCGGCGAAGGGCCTTGAGGTCCACTCCGGCGCGTCTCCAGCGCGTCTCCGGCGCGTCCGTCGCCGCCCGCAGGCCGCGCCGGCGGCGAAGGGCAACCGGCCGTCGGCGTTCCCACGGCCCGCGAGCGCGATCTCCGCGTTGCGGGTTCCCGCTGCCGCTGCCGGCATGCTCACGGCCGCGCGCTCACGGCGCTCACGCTCACTCACGGCGCACGCCCACTCCCGGCTTGCGGTTCATCGAGGGTCCGGGCTAGCGTGCCCCGCGCCTCTCCTCAGGGGGCAAAAGCACGCGCCGCGACCGCCACGAGAACTCTCGCGGCGGCTTTCCGCGTTTGGGACTCCCATGACGACCACCGACGTCTACCTCCGCGACGAGCTGTCCGAGTCGCTTGCCCGCCAGGGCGAGCGCAGCCCCGAGCTGCGCGAGCTGCTCGCCACGGTGCGGGACGGCTGGGGCCGCGCCGACACACCCACGGGCTCCGCCCGCGGGTACCCGGGCCGCATTCCGCGCGTCGCCGTGCGCGGGCTCGCGGGTTCGTCGCGCGCCTACGTCGCCGCGTGGCTTCAGCGCCAGCTCGACGCGACGCTGCTCTACGTGGTCGCGCACGGCGAGGCGTTCGAGGCCGCGCGGGACGACGTCGAGTACTTCCGCGGGCGCGGCGCGACGCTGGCCTTCCCCGAGCCCGACACGCTCCCGTACGATTCCACCTCGCCACACCCCAGCGTCACCGCGGAGCGGCTCGAGACGCTCGCGCGCCTTGCCGCCGGCGAATCGGGCGTCGTGATCGCCACCGTGCGCGGCGTGCTGCAGCGCGTGCCGAAACCCGACAAGCTCGCGCGCGCCGTGCTCACGCTGCGCACCGGCGAGGACGTGGACGAGCGGGCCCTGCTCGAACGGCTGGTGTTCATGGGCTACGAACGGCTGCCCGAGGTCGAATCCGTGGGCACGTTCGCCAGGCGCGGCGGCATCCTCGACATCTGGCCCGTCGGCCAGGGCCAGCCGATCCGCGCGGAGCTCGACGGCGACACGATCGCATCGCTGCGCCGCTTCGACGCCGGCACCCAGCGATCCCTCGAGAAGCTGGGTGAGGCGCGCGTGCTGCCGCGCTACGAGATCGTCGTCGAGCCGCGCGAGGCCGAGGGGATCGCGCAGCGATTGCGCGACGCGGGGGACGAAGCCGCCAAGGGCGGCGCCAACCTCTTCCACGAAGGCATGGAGCGTTTCGCCGGCTACTACGACGCCGGCCTGGTCTCGCTGCTCGATCACCTGCCGCCGGGCACGCGCATGGTCGTGGACGACCCGGACGCGCTGGCCAGGCGGGCGCAGGACCTGGGCGAGGGCATCGCGCGCGCCTTCGAGGAGACGCGCGTCGAATACCCGCTCGTCTCGCCGCCGGACCGGCTCTTCCTGCCCGCCGACGCGTGGGAGACGCTGCACGCGACCCGCTTGGGCGCCGACTTCATGGGCGCGGTCGCCGCGGCCGGTGAGGCGGCCCGCTACTCCCAGGTGCTGCTCGTGGACTGTGCGCCGGCCGAGCCGCTGAGCCGCTCCATGGAGCGGCTCAAGAACCACCTCGCCGAGCTGTCCGCGAACGGCCACTCGCCCGTGATCCTGTGCGACAACGCCGGCCAGCGCGACCGGCTGTGGGAGATGCTCGGAAACGAACACGCGACCCTCGGCGTCGGTCTGGTTTCCGCGGGCTTCACGCTGCGCGGCGCGGGCCTCGCGGTGCTCACGGACCACGAGATCTTCGCCCGCTACCGGCGGCGGCGGCGGCGCCTGCGGCGCACCGGCGGCCTGTCCGCCGCCGAGCTGTCGCAGCTCAAGCCCGGCGACTTCGTCGTGCACGAGGATCACGGCGTCGGCGTCTACCGGGGCATGAAGCGCCTCACGCTGGGCGGGCAGGAAACGGACTGTCTCGAGCTGTCGTATGCCGAGCGCGACGTGCTCTACGTGCCGGTGCACCAGCTCGCGCTCGTCTCGCGCTACGCCGCCGGCGACGGCGCCCGGCCGGGACTGCACCGGCTCGGCTCGTCGCAGTGGCAGAA
>CAIXRL010000769.1 GCA_903921835.1 Candidatus Eiseniibacteriota bacterium
AAACGTCGCGTTCGGGAGCGCCTCGACCACCGTTCCTTCGACCTGGATGCCTTCTTCCTTCGCCAAGCACTGACCTCAATTCTCTCCGTCCGGCGGGACCGAGAGTATCTCGGGACCATCCGGACCCACCGCGACGGTGTGTTCGAAGTGGGCGCTCAGGGCCCCGTCCTTCGTCACCACCGTCCAGCCGTCGGATCGTGTTTCGACTTCGAATCCGCCGACGTTGACCATCGGCTCGATCGCCAGCACCAGACCGGCCATCAGCCGAGGGCCCCTTCCCGGCGGCCCGAAGTTCGGCACCGCCGGTTCCTCGTGCATCTCGCGCCCGATTCCGTGCCCGACGAGTGCCCGCACGACCGAGAAGCCGTGCGACTCGACGTGGCGCTGAATCGCGTCCGAGATGTCACCCACCCGGTTTCCCGAACGGGCCTGCGCGATGCCCTGCATCAGGGCCTCCCGCGTCACTTCCAACAGCACCCGGGCCTCGTCGCTCGCATTGCCCACCGCAAAGGTGATCGCCGCGTCGCCGTAGTACCCGTCCTTCTCCACCCCCACGTCCATGCCGACGATGTCCCCGTCGCACAGCGTGCGCGGGCCCGGCATTCCGTGGACCACTTCCTCGTTCACCGAGGGACAGATCGATGCCGGAAAACCACGGTAGCCCTTGAACGCGGGCCTCGCACCATGATCCCGGATGAAGGTTTCCGCGAGGCGGTCCAGCTCGGCCGTCGTGACGCCCGGTCGCACCGCCCGGCCCAGCTCGCGAAGCGTCATCGCGACCAGCTGTGCCGACACGCGGATCTTCTCGATCTCCTCCCTGCTTCTCGTATAGACCACCCGGCTATCGTCCCACGGCGCTCTGCAGCGCGATCTGGACCTCGTCGAGCGGCCCTGTTCCCTTCACTCCCACGAGCCTCCCGCCGGAGCGATAGAAGTCGACCAGCGGCGCGGTCTGTTCACCGTACACTTTCAACCGGGTCCGAACGGTTTCCACCGTGTCGTCCGCCCGCTGTCGCAGCTCCGTCCCGGGATGGTCGTCGCAATGACGTCCGTCCTGCGAGGGCGCCGACAGCGAGTTGAACACCCGCCGGCACACCGGGCACTCCCATCGGCTGCTCAGTCGTCGGACGAGTTCTTCGTCCGGCGCCAGGAGCAGCACGACCCCATCCAGATGAACCGACCGCTCCGCCAGCATCGCGTCGAGCGCGATGGCCTGCGGCACGGTCCGCGGGAACCCGTCGAGCACGAAGCCGTCAACGGCATCGGGTTCGAGCGACCTCTCGCGCACCAGCCCGACGATCACGTCGTCAGGAACCAGCTGGCCTGCATCCATCAACAACTTCGCCTGCATCCCCAGCGGCGTCTGCCGCGCGACCGCGTCGCGAAGCATGTCACCGGTGGAGATCAACGCGCACCCGCGCTCGGTTGCGAGCCGGCGCCCCTGGGTGCCCTTCCCGACTCCGGGGGGTCCCAGCAGCACGATTCTCATCGTTACATTCTCTGGCGGCCGCGGATGCGGCTCCGCTTCACGAAACCTTCGTAGTGCCGCATCAGCAGGTGCGATTCGACCTGCTGCAACGTGTCGAGCGCCACGCCGACCACGATGAGCACGCTCGTTCCGCCGAAGGCCAGCGCCGGGACCTTGAACAGGCCCAGGATGATGTCCGGGAGAACCGCGACCGCCGCGAGGAACAACGCGCCGGGCAGCGTGACCCGCGTGAGCACGCGGTCGATGTACTCGGCGGTCTTGCGACCCGGGCGCACGCCCGGAATGAAGCCGCCATACTTGCGCATGTTCTCGGCGAGGTCGTTGGGATTCAGCACGACCGCCGTGTAGAAGTAGGTGAAGAGCACGATCATCACGGCATAGAACAGGTTGAACAGGATGCTCGTGCGGGTGAAGAACTGGCCCAGGCTCGCGATGGCGCTCCCCGGCGGGAAGAAGCCCGCGACCGTCGTCGGCAGCACCATGATGCTGGAGGCGAAGATGATCGGGATCACACCGGCGGTGTTGACCCGGAGCGGGATGTGCGTGCTCTGGCCGCCGTACATGCGCCGGCCCACCATGCGCTTGGCGTACTGGACCGGGATCTTGCGCGTCGCCTGCGTCATGACGATGACGGCGGCGACCACGGCGACCATGATCACGAGCATGCCTGCGACCTGGAGGATGTTGAGGCTGCCGGCGCGGAAGCTGTCGATCCCGGCGGCGACACCATTCGGCAGGCCGCCGAGGATGTTCACGAAGATGATGAGCGAAATACCGTTGCCGATGCCGAACTCGGTGATCTTCTCACCCAGCCACATCACGAGGATGGTGCCGGCCGTCTGGGTCACGATGGTCGAGAAGTAGAACACGAAGTTCGCATTCGGAACGACGGCGAGACCCTGCGAGGCGCCGAGATTGACCAGGAAGATGCTGTACGCCAGGGACTGCACGATCGAGATGAACACCGTGCCGTACCGGGTGTACTGCGTGATCTTCTTCTGGCCTTCCTCGCCTTCCTTCTTGAGCTTCTCGAAGTACGGCACGACCGAACCGAGGAGCTGCAGGATGATCGACGCCGAGATGTAGGGCATGATCCCGAGCGCGAAAATGGTCGCCTTGGAGAACGCCCGCCCGACGAACATGTCGTACATGCCGAAGAGCGTGTTCGCCTGGGTGCGGAACGCGGCCGTCAGCGCGCCGACGTTCACACCCGGCGTCGGCACGTGCTCGCCGAGCCGGTAGATCACGATCAGCCCCAGCGTGAACAGAATCCGCCGGCGCAGCTCGGGTACCTGGAAGATATTTCGGAGCTTCTCGAACATTGTCGATCAGCCTTGGAGGTTGGGGGTTTCCACTTTGCCGCCCGCCGCCTCGACCGCCTTCTTCGCGGCCTCGCTCGCGGCGTCCACCTTGATGGTCAACGCGACCTTGATCTCGCCCCCGGCCAGCAGCTTGATCGGGCCGGGCCGACGCACGAGACGCTGCTCCTTGAGCCACGCCGCGTCCACGACCGTGCCGGCCGCCGCGTCCGCCAGGCGGCCAATGTTGATCACCTGGAACTCGACGCGCATGTGATTCGTAAAGCCGCGCTTGGGCAACCGGCGCTGGATGGGCATCTGCCCACCTTCGAACCACGCGGGAATACTGCCGCCGGAGCGCGCCTTGTGACCCTTGTGTCCCTTGCCGGCGGTGCCGCCGAGGCCCGTCGCCGCGCCTTTGCCGCGCCGCTTGGGGTTCTTGGTCGCGCCCGCCGCGGGACGAATCGTACCGATACGCATGGTGGCCACCTAGTTGATCTCCTCCACCTTTACCAGGTGGCGGACCTTGAAGACCATGCCCCGGATCTGGGGCGTGTCGTTGTGTTCGACGGTGTGCTGCAGCTTGCGGATGCCGAGCGCGCGCACGGTCAGGCCCTGATCCTTCGCGTGACCGCAGGCGCTCCTGGTCTGGGTGACACGGAGCTTACGCGCCATGAGTCGGAGCCTTTCCGAAGATCTCTGCGAGCGTGAACCCGCGCATCGCCGCGATGTCCGACGGGCGGCGCAGACGCTTGAGGCCGTCCACGGTCGCCTTGACGAGGTTGTGCGGATTGCGCGAGCCGAGGCATTTGGTGAGCACGTTCTGCACCCCCGCCACCTCGAGCACCGCACGCACGCCGCCGCCCGCGATCACGCCCGTACCGGGCGAGGCCGGCTTGAGCAGCACTTCGCCCGCGCCGAAGTGGCCCGTGATGACGTGCGGAATCGAGCCGTGCTTGGTCACGGGGACCTGGAACATGCTCTTCTTCGCGGCTTCACCCGCCTTGCGGATGGCGTCCGCGACTTCGTTCGCCTTGCCGAGACCGACACCGACGCGGCCGGCTCCGTCGCCGAGCGCCACGATCGCGTTGAATGAGAATCGCCGTCCGCCCTTCACCACCTTGGCGCAGCGGTTGACGTTGATCACGCGCTCCTGGAACTCCGACTTCGGTTCGTCCTGACGCGGCGTGCGGCGCTCTCTCATGGGACCCGCCATTGGCCGGCCTCCTAGAAGTTGAGACCGCCGGCGCGCGCGCCGTCGGCGAGCGCTTTGACGCGCCCATGGTAGAGATAGCCGCCGCGATCAAAGGCCACCTGAGCGATGCCCTTTTCCTTCGCGCGCTGCGCCAACAGCTTGCCCACCGCGACGCTCGTGCCCACCTTGCCCTTGCCCTCGACCAGCGACTTCACGTCGTCGCGGCTCGAAGCCTGGGTCAGCGTGGCGCCTGTCGTGTCGTCGATGATCTGCGCATAGATATGCGCGGAGCTGCGGAACACCGAGAGGCGAGGACGCCCCGCGCTGCCCGAAACCTTGTTGCGGATCCGGTACCGCCGAATCCGACGACGCTCGTACTTGTTGTGTTGTCCACTCATTATGCGGACCCCGCAGCCTTGCCGGCCTTGCGGCGGATGATCTCGCCTTCGTACTTGACGCCCTTGCCCTTGTACGGCTCGGGGGGACGGTAACCGCGAATGATCGCGGCAACCTGGCCGACCATGTACTTGTCCGCGCCGCTGATCGACAGGCGCGTCGGTGTGTCGACCTTGATCGTGATGCCCGCCGGCGGGAGGAACTCCACCGGGTGGCTGAATCCAAGCTGCAGCACCAGCTTCTGGCCATCCCATTGCGCGCGGTATCCGGTCCCGACGATCTCCAGCGACTTCTTGAAGCCCGTCGTGACCCCGGTGACCATGTTCGCGATCTGCGCACGCATGGTGCCGAACATCGGGTTGCGCGTGATCTTGTCCGCGCTGACCTGAATCTCCGCGCCTTCGACCTTCACGTACGTTCCCGGAAGGATCACGTGCGACAACTCGGTCGTCGCGCCCTTCACCCGCACCGCGGCCGCTTCCACCGTCACGGTGACACCGGCGGGGATGGCGACGGGGCGCTTGCCCATTCTCGACATGTCGTCTCCCCCTACCAGACCTGGCAGACGAGTTCGCCGCCGAGTCCCGCATCGCGGGCCTCGCGGTCGCTCATCAGCCCGCGGGACGTGGAGACCACCGAAACGCCGAGACCACCCATGACGCGCGGAATGCGCTCCTTGCCCACGTACACGCGACGGCCGGGCTTGCTGACCCGCTTGATGCCGGTGATGACCGGCGTATCGTCGTTCGTGTACTTGAGGTAGACGCGCAGGACGCCCTGGCGGGTGTCTTCGATGGTCTTGAAGTTGTTGATGAAGCGCTCGCGCAGGAGAAGCTTCGCGAGCTCCGTCTTCATGTTCGACGCCGGCACATCCACCTTGCGGTGCTTGGCGCCGATGGCGTTGCGGATGCAGGTGAGGAAATCCGCAACCGGATCACTGACCGACATTCACGACCTCCCGAAACCAGCGTCCAGCGGCCACTCGCGGCCGCTGCAGCCTGATTCGTGCGTCCACGCAGGGACACGTTGTGGACGGCCCGCACGCGGGACGCCCGTGATGCGCGGCACGGAGCCGCGCCTGTTCACCAGCTCGACTTGACGACGCCCGGGATCTGGCCCGACAGCGCGAGCTCCCGGAAGCAAATCCGGCACATGCCGAAGTCACGCAGGAAGGCGCGGGGGCGCCCACAGCGGTGACAGCGGTTGTACCCGCGCACCTTGAACTTCGGCGTGCGCTTCCACTTTTCGACGATCGACTTCTTGGCCACGGAACGATCTCCTGGAGTCCAGCCTACCGCTGACGGAACGGCATGTTCATGAGCCGGAGCAGTTCCCGGCCTTCTTCGTCCGTGCGCGCGGTCGTGACGATGGTCACGTCCATGCCGCGCACCTTGCCAATCTTCTCGACGTTGATCTCGGGGAAGATGACCTGCTCCGTGAACCCCGCCGAGTAGTTGCCGCGTCCGTCGAACGAGCGCGGCGAGAGCCCGCGGAAGTCGCGGATTCGCGGCACCGCCACGTTGATGAGACGATCGTAGAACTCGAACATCCGCGCGCCGCGGAGCGTCACCATGCAGCCGACCGGCTGGCCCGCGCGCAACTTGAAGTTCGAGATCGCCTTCTTGGCCTTGCGCACGGAGGGGCGCTGGCCGGTGATCTGCGCCAGCTCGTTGACGGCGGCGTCCATGTTCTTGACGTCCACCGTGGCATCCCCGACGCCCATGTTGACCACGATCTTCACGAAGCGCGGCGCCTGCATGACGCTCGTGTAGCTGAACTTCTCCATCAGCGCCGGGCGCACCTTCTCTTCGTAATGCGCGGCGAAGCGCGGCCGGTCCTTGGTGGCCGTCGGCCTGCCCGCGACGACGTCGAAGGACACGTTGCCGCCGGCCTTGCCGCTCTTGGCCTCGGCCTTGCCGACCTTGCCGCCCTTGCTCTTCTTTTCGTCCGCCATGGATTCCGACTCTCCAGGGTCATCTCCCGCCGTTCCCTTGACCCTGGTGCCTGGGAACAGCGTGCCCACCCGCGGTGGGCTTTA
>CAIXRL010000770.1 GCA_903921835.1 Candidatus Eiseniibacteriota bacterium
CGATTCGCCGCCCACGCGCGTGACCAAGGAGCGCGTGGCGGGCATCCGCTCGCAGCTCAAGCCCACGCCGTGGGCGCGCCTGGAACGGTACGGCGCCTGGCGCGTGCCCGAGGAGACGAGCCGGTTCCTGATCCGCCGCGGCGGCGCCGAGATCGTGGACGCGGTCGTGGCCAGCACAGGTGTCGACGGACTGGTCGCGGCCATCCAGATCGGCCAGCGCGCCAGGGCGCTCAAGCGCGCCGGCATCCCCGTGGAACGCCTCGGCGCGGCCGAGTGGGTGCAGGTGTTCGATCTCTACACCGGAGGGCGGATCGCGCGCGAGGCGATCCCCGTGGTGGCGACGCGCATGGCGAAGGACAGCCTGTCCGCGGCCGCGGCCGCCGCGGTCGAGGGCATCGCGCTTGTGGGCCGCGAGGTGTGGCAGCCCGAGGCGACTCACGTGGCGCAGGACAGTCACGTCCGCTGGCGGACGGAGGAACGCGCCAAGAGGCTGCGCTTCCTCGCGGGCCGCGCCATGGACCGCCTGAAGGGCAGGGCGCCGGCGAAGGACGTCGCCGCCTATCTCTACGAGGCACTCGAGGAGGCAGGTCGATGAGCATTCCCATCAGCGAGCGCACCGACCGGCTCCAGGGTTACGCGGGTCCCGCGGCGGCGACCCTCGACCGCTTCCAGATCGGCGTGTGGAGCGAGGTGGAGGTCACCAACGACGAGGGCTCGGTGTTCGCCGGCGTGGTCCTGCCCCGCAGCGGCTCGTTCGACGATCTGCACGTCGTCATCAAGCTCTTCAACGGTTACAACGTCGGCGTGGCCGCGCACCGCATCGTCACGGCCAAGGAGACGGGGTACCGCAAGGCCGCGTACAAGATCCCGGAGAAGGCGTTCCCGTTCGACCCGAAGAAGAAGAACATCACGCTGCTGGGCACGGGCGGCACCATCGCGAGCCGCCTCGACTACCGCACCGGCGCCGTGATCCCGGCGTTCACGCCGGGCGAGCTGTACGGCGCGGTGCCCGAACTGGCGGACATCGCCAACCTGACCACCCAGAAGTTGTTCGGCGTGTTCAGCGAGAACATGGGCCCCGAGCAGTACAAGGTGCTCGCCGTCGCCATCGGCGAGGAGATCGAGAAGGGCGCGGACGGCATCGTGGTCGGGCATGGCACCGACACCATGTCCCACACCTGCGCCATCCTGAGCTTCATGGTGCAGGACTCGCCGGTGCCCATCGTGGTCGTGGGCAGCCAGCGGTCCTCCGACCGGCCGTCGTCGGACGCGGCGCTGAACCTGATGAACGCCGTGCGCACCGCCGCCGAGTGCGATATCGCCGAGGTGCTGCTGTGCATGTTCGGGCCCACGTCGGACAACTACGACCTGCTGCACCGTGGGACCCGGGTCCGCAAGATGCACTCGAGCTACCGCAGCACCTTCCGCACGGTGGGGGCGACGCCGCTGGCCACGGTGAGCCGCTATCCCAACGATACCGGCAGCCACTTCACCTACCTCACGACCGACTTCGTGAAGCGGGACAAGACGCGCAAGCCCGTCATCACGCCGGTGTTCGAGGAGAAGGTGACGATCCAGTACTACTATCCCAACTTCAACCCCGACATCATCGACGGCCTCTCGGCCATGGGCTACCGCGGCATGGTGATCGCGGGTACCGGGCTCGGGCACGTGAACAAGCCGCTGTACCCTGCGATTGCGCGTGCCATCCAGAAGGGTATGACGGTCGTGATGACCGTGCAGACGCTGTGGGGCTTCGCGCAGATGTACGTCTACGACACCGGCCGTGACCTGCTCGACCTGGGCATCATCCCGCTCGACAACATGCTGCCGGAGACGGCCTACATGAAGC
>CAIXRL010000771.1 GCA_903921835.1 Candidatus Eiseniibacteriota bacterium
GGCTTCGAACACCCCCAGAAGTACAGGCGAGGTCTCACGTTTTCAATTGAGAATCACTGAACGTCATTTAGCCTCGGCCGCCGCCACATCGACCATGTGAGCCTTGGGATCACTCCGCTACTGTTTGCTTTGATCGACGAAGGTGACGAACGTGGTGAAACCAAGCCCTACCTGTTCCTTGGGCCCCGGTGGCCACCTCAACTTCCTCCACCTGTGGCCGGGTCAAAGTCCTCCACCCGGTCGGCGACGGAACGATGGGAAGTTAGGTCTGGGTTGTCCTCCTCGCAACCCGGGTTGCGGCTTCTCTGAGTCGCCAGCTCTTGCCTTCGAACTTGAGCAGGTGGCCGTGATGCATCAGGCGGTCGAGTAGCGGAGCGACGACGACCACGTCGCCCAGCAGCTTGGCCCAGTCCTCGAGCGGGCGGTTCGAGGTGATGATCGTCGAGCTCTTCTCGTAGCGGCTCATCAGCACGTCGGCGAGTTCGTCGCCGGCGGTGGCGGGCAGGCGGCGTAGGAACAGGTCGTCGATCACGAGCAGCTCGGTCGCCTTCAACTGCGCGCGGTACTTGCGCAGGGCGCTGAGCTCACGCGCCTCGGTGATGTCCTCGATCAGTTGATGTGCTTCCCGGTAGAGGACCTTGCACCCCCGATCGACGGCCAGCAGCGCCAGGGCCTTGGCGACGTGGCTCTTGCCGGTGCCGGGCGGCCCGAGCAGGAGGATGTCCTCCTTGGCCTCGACGAACTTGAGCGCCCCGAGCTCGAAGATGTCGCGCTTGGGCAGGCGCGTGTTGTAGCTCCAGTCCAGCTCCTGGAGCGTCTTGCGCTCGGGCAACCCGGACAGGGCATAGCGGCGCTCCTGAAGCCGGCTGCGCCGCCGATCGAGTTCGTCCTGAACGAGCCAGGAGAACGCCTCGGTGAAGTCCATCTCGTGGCTGGCCACCTGAAGTGCGCGGGCCTGCAGCGTATCGGTCATGCCCGACAGACGCAGCCCGCGCAGCGCGCGTTCGAGTTCAGGGATGGACATGGCCATCGGCGTCCTCCTCGAGGTGCGTCTGCGTGTGCGCTTCCCAGAACGACTGGTACTCGGCGATGGCCCGTATCGCCGGGCCTTCCTGGACGAGAACGGACGCGCTGGCCGCGGGCGTTTCCGCCTGCCGTTCAAGCGCGCGCCGGATCGCCGCGTACGAGATGCACTCGGCGTCGAGGAAGCGAGTGCACACGGCCTCGATGTCCGCGCACTTATGCGTGCGCGGCAGGTTCGTCAGGCCGTACAGCGCCCGCTGGCCGGGCCGTCCGAGGTTGGCGAACAGCTGCCGCGCCAGTTGCTCCGTGTTCGGACCGATCTTCCCGGCCTTCTCGAGCAACCGTGCGGTCTCGCGCGACGGGTTGAAGATGCGATCGTCGGCACCGATCACGAACTGGCCCTTGCGTTCCGACTTCACGTGCCGACGCAGCACGACGCCCGCCGCGTCGAGGATCTCGATCTCGCGCGGGTAGATGCGCACCTGCACCACGCTGTGCAGCCGCGCGGGCAACGCCGCGTAGTACGAGCCATCCACCTGCACCAGCCCTGCATCGTCCACCGTGCGCGTGCCGGACTTGAAGCAGCGAAAGCCCTCCAACGGCAGCGCTCGCAGGTGGGGCTGTTCCTCGCGATACATCTCCAGCACCTGGCGCTTCTTGCGGCCATGGATGCGTGGCGCCGCCCAGCGCTCCTCCCAGTGGGACAGCCACGTGTTCTGCTCCTCGATCGAGTCGAACTTGCGCCCCTTCAACGCCGTGCCCTGCGTGTGCTGGATGGCGTTCTCCACCGTCCCCTTGCGGTCGGGATCGCCCACCCGGCACGGATCGGCCACCACACCGTAGTGCTTGAGCATCGCCGCATAGACCAGGTTCAGTTCCGGCTCGTAGATGTCGGGACGGATCACCCCTTCCTTCAGGTTGTCCAGCACC
>CAIXRL010000772.1 GCA_903921835.1 Candidatus Eiseniibacteriota bacterium
CCGGGCGGCAGCGCCGCGATCACGTCGCTGGCGTCGCCGCACGCGCGGGCGCCGCCGCGCAGCAACGCGAGCACGCCCAGGGCGGTGGGCCGGTCGAGATCGCCCGGCACGGCGCACAGGCCGCGACCCAGCCGGCGCGCGACGCCCGCGGTCGAGAGCGCGCCACTGCGCTCGGCGGCCTCGACGACGACGGTGACGCCGGCCAGCGCGGCGATGAGGCGATTGCGCTTCACGAAGGCGCCGCGGCCAAAGGGCGGGCCGGACGCCACCTCCGAGAGCAGCGCCCCCGAGGTGGCGACCTCGGCGGCGAGCGGGCCGTGCTCCTCCGGCGTGACGTGGTCGAGGCCGCTCGGAACCACGGCGATCGTCGTGCCGCCGGCGCCGAGCGCGCCGCGATGCGCGGCGGCGTCCACCCCGCGCGCGAGCCCGCTGACGATGGTGTACCCGACCGACGCGAGATCGCGCGCCAGGCGCCCCGCCATCATCAGCCCGTAGGGACTCGCGGCGCGCGAGCCGACGATCGCGATACACGCCCCGCACGGCGGCACGGCAGCGCCACGCAGGTACACGGTCGCGGGCGCGTCGGCGAGGTCGAGCAGCGCGGGCGGAAAGGCGGGCGACCCGCGCCCTGCGACACGCACCGCGCCCGACGCCGCGCGCGGCCGCTCGGCCACCACCATTGGCGCGCCCGTCAGCCCTCCGCGGGTGCCGCGGGGTCGGTGCCCTCGGTACGGGTGCGGGCGACCGGCGGACCGGTGAGGACCTCCCACTCGACCCCTTCCTCGCTGGCGCGCACGATGTCGCTGTCGTCGCGCAACCCCGCGGGGTCTTCGCGCGTCATGATCTCGTCGTTGCGCAGCATGCGCTCGAGCCGCTCGTGGAGCGGCCGGTCGGCCACGTGGAGCCGGCCCAGCGTGGCGTGGCGCGTTTCGGGCGTCATGCGGTGGAGCTCCCACGCGATGCGCGCCGAGCCGCCGCGATGGCCGAGATCGATGAGGGCCGCGCGCGCGGCCTGCACCACGGTGGCGTTGCTGTCGGCGCACAGGCGGAAGAGCCCCGGCACCGCGGGACCGTAACCCAGGCGGCCGACCACGCGCGCCGCGCTCGCGCGCGTGAACCACAATCCCTGCTCGAGAATGGGCAGCAGCGCTTCCGCTCCGGAATCGCCCAGCCGCAGAAGCGCGTGCTCGGCGAGGTCGCGCAGGTACCACGACTCGTCGCACAGGCACTCGACCAGCAGCGACAGCGCCTCCTCGTCGCGGCGCTGCTCGAGCGAACGCACGTAATCGCGCTTGCCGGCGAGGCCGCGTGCGTTCATCGCATCGAGTGTGCGCCCCGGTCCGTACTTGTCATCCGACATCGTCGCCGTCCTCTCCCGAGTCCGTTTCCGCCTGCGTCGCCGCCAGGATGTGCTTCCACAGGTCCTCGAGCAGTTCGCGCAAACCGTCGCCGCTGTGCGCGCTCAGCAGCCGCGCCTGCGGCAACCCCACCTTCGCGGGCCATCCGGCGCGATCCTGCGGCGCCAGCGTGTCCGCCTTGCTCAATACCACCACGCGCGGCTTCTCGGCCAGCGCGGGGCCGTACGTCATGATCTCCCGCTCGAGCATCTCGAGCGTCGCGCGCGGATCCTCGGTCCCGGCATCGACCAGGAACGCCAGCACGCGCGTGCGCTCCACGTGACGCAGAAACCGCAGACCCAGGCCCTTGCCATCGCTCGCACCTTCGATCAGGCCCGGCAGGTCCGCCACCATGAACGTGCGCGAGACGTCGAGCGCGACAAGCCCGAGGTTCGGCTCCAGCGTGGTGAAGGGATAGTCGGCGATCTTGGGACGGGCCCGGGTGATGCGCGAGAGCAACGTGGACTTGCCCGCGTTGGGGAGCCCGACCAGTCCGACGTCGGCGATGAGCTTGAGCTCGAGCGTGAGCTCACGCTGTCCGCCCTGCTCGCCGGGGTCGGCGCGGCGCGGGGCCTGGTGCGTGGGGGTCGCGAAGTGCGTGTTGCCGCGCCCGCCCCGGCCGCCCTTCGCGGCCATGAATGTATCGCCCGGGTGGGTCAGATCGGCCAGGACCTCTCCGCTCTCCGCGTCGTGCACGACGGTGCCGGGCGGGATCCGGATCACCAGGTCCTCGCCGTCCTTGCCCGTCTTGTTCCAGCCCTGCCCGCCGCGGCCCGGCGTGGCCCGGTAGCGCGGTTGTTCGCGGCAGTCGAGGAGCGTCCGCACGTGCCGGTCCACCTCGAGAACGACGCTGCCGCCGCGTCCTCCGTCGCCGCCGTTGGGGCCTCCCTTGGGTACGTACTTCTCCCGCCGGAAGCTGATGCACCCCGCGCCGCCCTTGCCGGCGAAGACGTGGATGCGCACGAAATCGATGAACACTTCAGCCCCCCGCTTCCTGTGGCGTGCGCGCCAGCGACGCGAGCAGACCGCCCGCACGCACGAGTTCCAGCCACTCGCCCGCCACCGCGGGCAGCACGTCGAATGCCAGTCCCCGCGTCAGGTCGCGCACCATCACGCGCCCTCCGCGAGCAAGCCCCTCGGAGATTCCGGGCAGCTCGAGTTCATCCCCGACGGTGATACTGGCCGCATCCTCGCTCCGGCGCCAGCACAGCGGCAGCACGCCCTGTGTCGCCAGCGCGCGGGCATGCTCCGGCGAAAACGCTGCGGCGAACACCACGCGAACCCCGAGCGCCGCCAGCGCGCGCGCCGCGGGCTCGTGCGGCCCCCCGTCGCCCCAGCGGCCCGCCGCGGTGACCACGCTCCAGCCGCCGGCGCGCACGCCAGTGTCGCCCGCGCCCGGGTGAAACGCCAGCGCGGCGAGCGCCG
>CAIXRL010000773.1 GCA_903921835.1 Candidatus Eiseniibacteriota bacterium
CCTCCGGGCGGACCGCGCCGTTCCTGCGTTCGTTGGAAGACGCGGCGGGAGCGCGTCACGGAAGGCTGGATTCCCCGGTCCTGCGTCACGGGCGAACGCTGGCGGCCCGTTCGGCTCGGCATCCTGCCTCGCCTCACTGCATCCAGGCGCGGGTACCCCCCCCGGCTTCGCTCGCTCCTCGGGCGCGCCGCCGTCGTTCGCCCGTGACTCCGGACCGGGGAAACTCCTGATGACACCGGCGCCCGCCCCCGATGCAGGAGCGTTGAAGAACCGCTATGCCCCGTGCGCCCGGCCGAACAGCAGCATGTTCGCCCGCACGATCGCCTGCTCCACGCTGAGCCCCTCGTCGTACCAGCCGCGCCAGTCGTATGCCGGGTACTCGTAGGGATCCTCGTCGTTGTGCGACATCCACCACCAGCTGCATTCTGTCAGCCAGCGCTCGAAGCTCGTGTCGTCACGCGTGTGCGTTTTGTAGCTCATGTTGGTCACCTCACGCCGGGGCTTGGCCCACGACGCTGGGAGGCTATCACGCCGCGTGCGGACCCCGGACAAGCCGCGCTCGTCACGGGCGGCTGGCCGTCCGGGGAGCCGGGACCTATGGTTGCGTCGCAGGCTCACACTCCCACTCACGCACGGAGCAACCCATGATTCGGCACGCCCTGATCGGTCGGATGGTTTCCGCAACCCTGCTGCTCGGCGCACTTCTCGCGGCGCCGCGAACGTCGCACTCCGGCACCCTGCCGCGCGGGCAGGACCCGCTCGTTCAGGACATGGACGCAAGGGTGAAGCCCGGCGACGACTTCTTCCGGTACTCCTGCGGCCGCTGGCTCGAGTCGCATCCGATTCCCGCCGCGGAGCGCGGCTGGGGCATCGGCAACCTCGTGCAGGAGGACACGTACCGGCAGTTGCGCGGCATCTGCGAGAGCGCCGCGCGCGCGGGCGCCGCCGGCGGCGCCGTGGACCAGAAGGTCGGCGACTTCTGGACGAGCGGCATGGACTCGGTCGCAATCGAGAAGGCGGGCGCCGCGCCGCTCCGGCCGTACCTCGACGAGATCGCGGCCATCCGCACGCGCGAGGACCTGCTGCGGACGGTGGCGCACTTCCAGCGCCTGGGCTTCGGCTCGCTCTACTCGCTCTACGTCGGGCAGGACGAGCGCAACAGCGACCGCTACGCGCTGCACCTGCTGCAAGGCGGCATCGGGCTGCCCGACCGCGACTACTACTTCGGCACGGACTCGGGCACGACACGGATCCGCGCCGCGTACCGCCGGCACGTGAGCGCCATGTTCGTGCTGCTCGGCGAGAGCCCGGCGCGGGCGAAGCGCTCCAGCGGCGAGGTGTTCGCGATCGAAAGGCGCCTGGCCGGCCGCTCGCGCACGCTGGAGCAGCTGCGTGATCCGTGGGCGAACTACAACCCGACGTCGCTCGCGAAACTGTCCGCGCTCACGCCCGGCATCGACTGGGCGGCGCAGCTCGCCACCATGGGCTTCGCCGCGCAGGACACGATCATCCTCGGGCAGCCCGAGTTCTTCGCGCAGGCCGATTCGCTGCTCGGCGGGACGCCGATCGCAGCATGGCAGAGCTACCTGCGCTGGAACGTCGTGGACAACCTCGCGGACCGGCTCGCGCGCCGCTTCGACCTCGAGCACTTCCGCTTCTACGGCACCGTGATGTCGGGCACGAAGGCGCAGCGGCCGCGCTGGAAGCGCGTCCTGGACGCCGAGGAAGGCGGCATGGGCGAGCTGATGGGCCAGGCGTGGGTGAGCCAGTACTGCTCGCCCGCCACCAAGGCGCGCTACGAGAAGCTCACCGCGGACATCTTCGCCGCGTATCGCGACCGCATCCGCGCGCTGCCGTGGATGAACGATGCGACCCGGCAGCGCGCGCTCGCCAAGCTCGACCACGTGACACGCAAGGTGGCGTATCCCGACAAGTGGCGTGACTTCTCCACGCTGAACCTCGACCGCGGCTCCTTCGCCGGCAACCAGCTGAAGCTGAACGAGTGGTGGTTCGGCTACTACGCGGCCAGGCTCGGGCAGCCCATCGACCGCACGACGTGGGACATGAGCCCGCAGACCTACAACGCGTATTACGACGGCTCGAAGGTGGAGATCGTGCTGCCCGCCGCGGCGTTCATGCTGCCGGGGCTGCCGGACTCGCTGGTGGACGACGCGCTGCTCTACTCGTACGCGGGCGGCTCGACCATCGGCCACGAAATCACGCACGGCTTCGACGACGAGGGCCGCCAGTTCGACGAGCACGGCAACCTGGCGCCGTGGTGGACGGCCCAGGACTCCGTGCAGTTCTTCCAGCGCTCGCACAAGCTCGTCGAGCAGTTCAACCAGTACGTTGTCGGCGACAAGCACGTGCGCGGGCAGGCCACGCTGGGCGAGAACATCGCCGACCTGGGCGGGATCGTACTCGGCTACGAAGCGTTCCAGAAGACCGAGCAGTGGAAGCAGGGCCGGTCCATCAACGGCTTCACACCCGACCAGCGCTACTTCCTCGGCTACGCGCTCTCGTGGCTCGGCCAGCGCCGGCCGCAGGCGCTGGCGCAGCAGATCATGACGGATGTTCACGCGCCCGGGTTCCTGCGCGTGAACGGACCTCTCGCCAACGTGCCGGCGTTCTACGCCGCGTTCGGCATCAAACCCGGCGACCGCATGTACCGCGCCGACAGCGTGCGCGTCGAGATCTGGTAGCGGCAGCAGCGGCTTCGCGCAGCGAGCGAAGGAGCGGGCCCAAGCGGCTCGCTCCCTTCGCGTTCCGGGGCGCCGGCGCGGCGCCGGGCCAGCCGGGCGGGGACGCCGGCGGAACTGCCGGCATCCGGGGGCTGCCGGCGCGGCACGGGCCTGCGTACGCGTCTGCATCCGCGCTATGGACCTGCCCTGCCCCGTGTTACGCTTTTGTGGTCTCCTTCCCGCAGCACAATCCACTCACCGCGGAGCCTCCATGAACTCCTTGTCCCGCTCCTTCCGCGCCGTCTTCACGCTCGCCGTCCTGGCGCTGGTGACCGTCGCGATCCCGGCCGCCCGCGCGGCCGCCACCCACGTCGTCATCAGCGAGTACGCGACGCGCGGAACCACGGCGTACGACGAGTACGTCGAGCTCTACAACCCGACCGCGAACGCCATCGATCTCTCGGGCTGGAAGCTGCAGTACAAGTCGGCCACCGGCTCCAGCTATAGCGACCGGGCCACCCTGTCCGCCGGCGCCACCATCGCGGCGCACGGCTTCTACCTGATCACCCCCCCGATCAACGCAACGACGGGCTACGCGGGCACGGTGACGCCCGACCTGGCCTCCGCGGCGTGGACCACGGGCCTGTCGGACGCCGGCGGCCACGTCCACATCATCGATGCGTCCTCGGTCGAAGTGGACAGGGTGGGCTGGGGCACGGCGAACGCGCCCGAGGGCGGCTCCGTCGCGCCGACGATGACCGTGGGCACGGTCAGCATCGAGCGCAAGGCGCTCGCCACCTCGACGGCCGACTTGCTGTGGACGGGCGGCGCGGACGCGCTGCTCGGCAACGGCCAGGACACCGACGTCAACGGCTCCGACTTCGTCTACCAGTCCCACGGCCGCAACCAGCAGAACACGGCGAGTGCGATCGAGCCCGCGTTCGCCAACGGCGGCAACGGCACCGGCCGCGCCACCGTGACGCCGTCGGTCGTGTACACCAACCGCTCGCTCGCGTCGCTCGCGATCGCATTCGCGCAGGACTCCGCGTACACCATCACCCAGATCGCCATCGCCGTGCCGACCGCGTGGACGTGGTCGCACAGCACCTCCGACGTCGCGCTCTCGGGCACCGCCTTCGCCAGCGCCACCCCGTCGGTGGTCGGCGAGACGCTGTTCGTCGCCGGCGCGGCGCTCGGCGTTGCCGACAGCGGCACCGTCACGTTCAACAACCTCTCGACCCCGGCGGTCAAGGGAGGCACGACGTTCGCGGTCCGCACCGCGACCAGCGGCGGCGCGCTCATCCAGTTGGGGACCTCGCCCACCGTGCGCGTGCTCGAGATCACGCCCATCGTCGCGATTCACGTCAACGACGCGAACGGCGTCGCCGCGGCGCCGTACGCGGCGGGTACCGAGGCGACCGTGACCGGCATCGTCACCGCGAACCTGAGCTCGACCCGCACGGACGTGTTCGTGCAGGACGTGACGGGCGGCGTGGACATCTACAACCCCGCGCTGCCGGGCATCACGCTGGCACCCGGCGACAGCATCACCGTGACCGGCTCGGTCACCCAGTTCCGGGGACTGATCGAGCTGACGGCGGACTTCTCGCTGCTCGTGCGGCACGCGACGGGCCGCCCGGTTCCCGATCCGCTGGTGATGACCTGCGCCGACCTCAACGCCACGTTCCACGCCGACTACACCGAGCCCAACGAGGGCCGGCTGGTGCGCGTCAACGGCGGCACGTACAACGCCACCACGTCGACGATCACGGACGCCAGCGGCACGGCCACCATCTTCATCCCGACCAGCTTCCCCGCGGTGCCGAGCGTGTTCGACGCGATCGGCATCCTCAAGCAGTACAAGCCCGGCACGCCCGCTCCCGGGGCGCCGTACACGGCAGACTACGAGCTGTGCCCGCGCACGCCGGACGACATCATCCCGCACCCGGGTCCGATCTTCCTGACCACGCCATACGAGGACACGATCGTGCCCGTCGGTGCGACGATCCACTGGACCACGGACGTGGCGTCTTCGAGCGTGCTCTACTACGGCCTCACGCCCGCTGCGATGACGGACAGCGTCGCGGACCCGACGGCGGTGACCACGCACTCGGTCGTCCTGACGGGTCTCAACCCGGCGACGGTCTACTACTACAGCGCGGGCTCCGCCGACGTGAACGGCGAGAACTACTCGCCGGTGGCGCTGTTCTGCACGGCCTCGCCGGCGCAGACAACGGGCCAGGTCAACGTGTACTTCAACAACACCGTGGACCACAGCCTGGCGTGGCTGCACCCGGCCAACGGCAACGCCGACCTGGTCTCGCTGCTGGTGACCCGGCTCAACAATGCGCACCGCTCGGTGGACGCCGCGATCTACAGCCTGAGCGGCACCCCCGGCTCTGCGCTCGCCACGGCGCTCATCAACGCGAAGAACCGTGGCGTGAAGGTGCGCGTGATCTGCGAGTACGACAACGCCACCAGTTCGGGCTTCTCGGCGCTGACGGCCGGCGGCGTGCCGCTGATCAACGATCGCTTCGACGCGATCAATGGCGGCCTCGGGCTCATGCACAACAAGTTCTTCGTGATCGACGGCCGCTCCGGCGCGCCGGAGAGCGTCTGGGTGTGGACGGGCTCGTGGAACCCCACGGACCCGGGCACCAACAACGACCTGCAGAACTCGATCGAAGTGCAGGACCAGGCCCTTTCGGTCGCGTACACCATGGAGTTCGAGGAGATGTGGGGCAGCAGCACCGAGACGCCCAACGCCTCCGTGTCGCGCTTCGGGGCGCGCAAGCTCGACAACACGCCGCATCATTTCGTGATCGGCGGCCGCAGCGTCGAGAGTTACTTCAGCCCCTCCGACGGCACGAACTGGCAGATCATCAAGACCATCAACGCGGCGCAGCACTCCGTCGGCTTCGAACTGCTCACGGTGACGCGCTCGGACATTTCGGCCGCGCTCATCGCGCGGCACACGGCCGGCGTCGCCGTCCGCGGCGACCTCGACAACAGTTCGGACTCCGGCTCGGAGTTCGCGAACATGGCCGCGGCCGGGCTGGACGTGCACGTGAAGTACGGCTACTCGGGCCTGCTGCACCACAAGTACATGATCACGGACGCCAGTGACCCGCACTGGGCCGGCACCGTGCTCACCGGCTCGCACAACTGGTCGGCGTCCGCGGAGAACTCGAACAACGAGAACACGCTGATCGTGCACGACGCCGACATCGCGAACCAGTACCTGCAGGAGTTCGAGGCCCGCTACCTGCAGTTCGGCGGCGCCGACTCCGTGCACGTCACGGACGCGGGCAGCCTGCACGTGCCGCGGGTCGTGTCGCTGTCGCAGAACTATCCGAACCCGTTCGGCGCCACGACGCTCATCGCGTACGAGATTCCGGTCGCGCAGAAGGTCGTGCTCCGGCTGTTCGACGTCCAGGGTCGTGTCGTTCGCACACTCGTGAACGACCGCCAGGTGCCTGGGCGCTACCAGGTGACGCTCGAAGCGCGCGGCCTGGCCGCGGGCGTGTACCTGTGCCGGCTGGAGTCCGGGAGCGTCTCGCAGCAGAAGAAGATGCTGCTGCTGAAGTAGCTCTCGTCCGATCCAAGCGCCCCGGGCCGCCACGCGCGGCCCGGGGCGCGTTCGTTTGCGGAACTCGCGGCGGGCGCGCTTCCGGCGCGGCGCCGTGTCGGCACTCGGCGCCACCGGAGTTCGCCCGTCCTGCGCGATCCGCGGGGGCCGGCCGATGCCTCGCCTTTGGGTGAGCGGGGCCGGCAGGCCTTCCGGGAGGTCTTCAGGCAGATTGTCCGCTGGCGGAGTAGGCTTATGGGGCTACGGACGGGATTTCGCGTACGCCCGCCGCCTTCGCTCAACTTATGAGGCCGCTCATGAGACCGCATCGCTTGCTCCGCTCCCTTGCCCGGGTGGTCCCGCTCCTGGCGCTCTTGCTTGCAGCACCGAATGCAGCCCGCGGTCAGGTGCCGGCTCCCGACCAGATGGCACTGGCGCCCGAGGCGCGCGCACGACTGGCGCAGGCCGCCGAGGATTCGAGTGTCGCCCCATGGCAACGCGACATCATGCTGCGTATGGCCCGCACGGGCGCGACCGCTGCGATGGATTCTTCTGCCGC
>CAIXRL010000774.1 GCA_903921835.1 Candidatus Eiseniibacteriota bacterium
AGCCCCCTGCCGTTCTTTCTCCGCTTCCCGCCAAGCGGAGACGCCATGCGCCACGCACCCGAACTCGCGCTTACCTGCCTGTTGTTCGCCGCCGGGTCCGCCATCGCGGGTCCGCTGCTGCCGCTGGCGTCGCACGCGCCCTACGCGCCGGGCGAACTTGTCGTGGTGACCGCACCGGGCGCCGGCCTATCCGCCGCCGCGGGCGCCGCGCGGGCGAGCAGCCCCGCGCTGGCCGCCACACTCGCGCGCTTCGGCCTCACGCACGCCGAGGCGCTGCGTCGCGCGAGCGATCCCGCGACGCGTCGCGTCGAGGTGCTGCGCCTGCGCAGCGATCTCGCGGGCTTCGATCCGCGCGCCGCCGCCGCGGCCCTGCTCGGACAACCCGGCATCCTGGCGGCCTCACCCAACGTCCGCTTCGACCTGCACGCGATGCCGAACGATCCCTACGTGGCCTCGCAGTGGCACCTGTCCAACAGCGCCGCCGCGGTGCATGCGCAGGCGGGCTGGAGCCGCGAGAAGGGCAACGCGAACGTGCTCGTCGCCATCCTGGACACGGGCGTGGACCTGGAGCATTCCGACCTGTACTCGAAGATCTGGACCAATCCCGGCGAGATCGCCGACAACGCGACCGACGACGACGGCAACGGCTACCAGGACGACGTGCACGGCTGGGACTTCGGCGACAACGACAACGACCCGAATCCCGATCCGGTCTACGACCCCACCACCGGCGTGGACGTGGGCTGGCACGGCACGTTCGTGGCGGGACTCGCGGCCGCGGCGACCAACAACGGCGTCGGCGTGGCCGGCATCGCCTGGGGCTGCAGCATCCTGCCCCTCAAGATCTCGGACATGAACGGCGACATCGCGCTCAGCTCCATCGCGGGCGCGGTGGACTACGCGGTCGCGCAGCATGCCGCGGTCATCAACATGAGCTGCGGCACCACCGACCCGTCCGCGGCCGGCGTGCTGCAGGCGGTGGTCGACGAGGCGGTCGCGAACAACGTCGTCGTGGTCGCGTCGGCGGGCAACTCGGGCACCGACGTGGACACCTGGCCGGCGGCGTGCGACAGCGTGCTCGCGGTGGCGTCCACCAACGTCAGCAACCTGCGCTCGGCGTGGTCGAACTGGGGCTGGTACGTGGACATCGCCGCGCCGGGCGAGGACGTGGTCTCGACGCTCGCGCGCAACTACGCCTACGACGACTACAGCCTGCAGTACTTCCAGTACTACTTCGGGTTCGATGGGATGCACGCGTACATGTCGAACAGCGGCACGTCGTTCGCCGCGCCCATCGTGGCGGGCGCCGCGGCGCTGGTGCGCGCGCACTACCCCATGGCCACCGTCGCGCAGGTCATGTACACGCTGGTCGCGTACGGGGACGTGAAGGCGTACGACAATCCCATCGGGCCCAAGCTCGACCTCGACCGCGCGATCGGCGGGCCTGCGGCCGTCGAGCAGGAACCGGCGCCCGGAGCGTTCGCGCTCTCCGCGCCGTGGCCGAACCCCGCGGCGCACGCCGCCACGCTCCGCTTCGCGCTGCCGCGCGCGGGCAATGCGCGCGTCACGGTGCTCGACGCGATGGGCCGCGTCGTCCGCACCCTCGCCGACGGCGGGCGCGCCGCGGGCACGCACACCGTGACGTGGGACCTGCGGGACAACGCCAACCGCCCCGCAGCCGCCGGGCTCTACTTCGTGCGTCTCGAGTGCGCGGGGAGAAGCAGCGTGCAGAGGCTGGCAGTAGCGCGCTGAGGCGCAGACCCCGGGATCGGCCGCTCCGTAATGGTCCGGGTCCCGGCCCGGGCTAGCCCGCATTATTCATGAGCCCGCGGCCTGCGAGCGCGATCTGCGCGCCATCCGCTGCGAAGCTCGACCGGACGCTGTCCTCATCGTGTCTGCAACACGGTTCCGGGGTACCCACCGAAGGTGGGTCCGGCCGGCCGATCTTCTTGCTGCTGTCGCACATCTCGCACTCTCGGCTCGCGGTTCATGAATAATGCGGGCTAGGACGCGGACGCGATCCGCACGCGCGCCTGACGCGTACCGGGAGGCGCCAGCACCACGCCCTCGCGCCCGCCCGGCACGAGCGGCGGCGGGAGCGCACCCCTGACGCGCACGCCCGGCGGCAGCGTGAGCGCCGTCCACACCGGCACCGGCGTCCACTTCCAGCTCGCCTCGCCGTTCGCGGCGCGGAACTCGAGGTCGACAGGTCCCCACCACGTCGGCGCCCCGTGCACGGACGCCCCACGCCACCACGCCTCCCGCGCTCCGAGCGTGAGCCGCAACGTGTCGGCGTCGTCATAGAGGATGGCGTTGCGCACGAGCGCGACCAGCGCCGCCGCGCTCGTGGGATGCGGCGGCAGGTTGGCGCCATAGTCCCCCGCGCGGGAGAACAGCTCGCCTGCCGTGCCCGAGGCCGTCCGCCAGTGGAGCAGCGCCGCGAGCACGCTGTCCGCCTGGCCACGTCGGCCGGCCAGCAGCGCCCACGTTCCCAGGTCCGCCCCGACGTAACCATGCAGCGAATCGCGCGCGCCGTAGCACACGAGTCCCGCGCCGCCCGCCTCGGCCCAGACACGCCGCGCGGTCGCGGCCAGGTGCGGGTCGTCCGCGGCCAGCGCTTCGCATGGCCAGCCCACGGCGAGGTTGCCCCAGTCGTGGCCACCTGGCGTCCACGCCGGCGGCACGTCGGGCCGCCTCGTCGCCTCGAGCGCGCCGCGAAACCGCGTGAGGTAGTCGGCAAGGCTCGCGGCCACCGAGTCGGCCCCGGGCGTGCGTCCGCCCGCGCGCAGCAGGCGCTCCAGGGCGCGGTAGCCCGCGATCGACCAGGCGTCGTTGCCCACGAGGGGCGCGCGTACCACCTCACCGTCGCGCGGGTCGCCGAAAGGCATCAGCCCGGCCGGGAACGCACCCGACCCGCGGCCGGCAGCGCGCTGGCGCTCGATCCACCGCCACGCCCGCAGGCCCGGCTCGACCGCCTCCTCGATCGCGCGCTCGCGCACTGCCGATGGCGGCTCGCGCAGGAGCGCCTGCCCGAACGCCCACAGCGCCTGTCCGCTGCCGTCGAGCTGCCCGCGCTGCGAGAGGAACACGCCGTTGGGCCATTGCAGCGCCTCCATGCCGGCGGCGAGGTCGCGCGCCTCGGCCGCGTGGCCGACCACCGCGAGCGCGGCGACGAGGCGCGCGCCGTCACGCAGCCACACGTCGCGGTACTGGAACGGACCGCCGATGGGCACCGTGTGGGCGCCCCGTCGCTCGCGGCACGACAGCAGCATGATTTCGGCCGCGCGCAGCGCGTTCTCGGTCTCCGGCTCGCCGAGCGTGAACACCGTGCCCTCGGCGAGCCAGCGGTCCCAGCGCCGCTGCGTGTCCGCGACGCGGCGCGCGTGGGAAGTCAGCGCGAGACGCGAAAGCTCCCCGGCCGGGAGTGCGAAGGTCGGCAGCAGCAGCAGCGTGCCGCGGCTCTCGCCGGGGGCGAGTGTCGCCTCGAAGCGGAACGTGGCGCCGGCGACAGGCGTTTCGCTCCAGCCGTTCGCGATCCCGCGGGTGCCCGGCGAGGCCCAGCGCAGCGGTGCGCGCAGCGAATCGGGCGCGTCCCATGCCGCGAAGGGCGGCGGCGCATCGGGCGGCGCCAGTGTCGCGGACAGCGACGCCGCGTGGGGCGTCCGGCCCTCGTTGGTCGCAAGCGCGCTGAGCGAGACCACGAGGCCGCTGTCGCCCGGCGCCCCGCCCGGGAACGCGACGGCCTCGAACATCCAGCGCACGTCGCCGGCGCGCCGGCTCCAGCGCAGCTCGGGACGCCAGCGATCCCGCGCCGCCACGCGCGCCGGCGGACCGGCCGCGACGCCGTCGCCAGTTGCATCGAACCGCACCGCCCACACGCCGTTGTAGAGATCGCCGCGCTCCGTGACCTGAAACGCGCGCGTCGCACAGGGCCACAGCAGCGCGCCACCCGGGCGGCCGAACGCGTCGGCCACGGAGTCCGGATCCCACTTCGCGCCGCCCGGCGCGGACCGCGCCCCGCAGCCGGCGAGGACAACGAGGGCGAGAGCGAGCGCGAAACGCGCGTCGCCGCGTATCAGCGGACCACTCCGCCGCGACGCAGGTCGGCCTCGAGATCCGCGATGATCCTTGCCGGAAACTCCCACGTAGGATCGAGCGCCTGCGCCCGGCGCGCCATTTCCAGCGCGTCGACCTGCAGGCCCCAGGTCCGCAGCACCTTCGCCCCGAAGCACAGCGTGGAGGCGCGCCGGCGGGAGTCGGCGGCAAGTCCGAGCGCCACCTCGCGCTCGTGCAGGGCTTCGACCACGAGCGCCACGCGCTCGACGCTCGACCGCGTCATGGGGTCGGTCCGGCCCAGGTGTGGGCCCGCCTCGAGCGCCGCGTTCTCCAGCGTCGCGGCGAGGTTGAACCGCGCCTCCCACGTGCGCGGCAGCCCGGCGACGGCCGTGCGCATCAGCGGGAGGCCCGCGAAATCACTCGTGGAGCGGGAGGCATCGAGGAGCGCCCGCAGCGCCGTGGCCGTATCGGGCGTCGAACCGGCGGTCGGGAGTGCGGGCGCCGGAACTCGCGCGCGCCCGCCCCGACAGACGAATGCCCCCGCGAGCACGGCCGCGGCGGCGAGCACCGCGAC
>CAIXRL010000775.1 GCA_903921835.1 Candidatus Eiseniibacteriota bacterium
CCCTGTTCGCGGTCCTTGCCGTCGCGACGCTCTTCGTCGCTCCCGTGTCGGCCCGCACGTGGAGGCAGGACTGGACGGTGGGCGCGCACCCCGGCGTGCACGTCACCACCAACGACGCGCACGTACGCATTCACCGCGGCGTCGCCGGGCAGGTGGGCGTGACGGTGGAGTACACCGTGGACGTCTGGGGCCTGCACACGCGCGTGCGGGAACCGTTGCTCGAGTTCGGCCGCAACGGCGACGTGGTCACGGTGAGCGCGCGTTCCCGCGGCAACGCCGTGTTCTTCGGTGGCATGAATGAACGCTTCCGCATCGACGTCACCGTTCCCGCCAGCTGCGACGTCCAGGTGCGCAGCGGCGATGGCGGCGTCGAACTCGAACCCGTCAGCGGCGCCATCGACCTGCAGACCGGCGACGGCCACATCGTCGCGCACGGCGCGTGTGGCCGGCTGCGGCTCTGGACCGGTGACGGCGGCATCGACGCCGACGGGCTCGACGGGGCGCTCGAGGCGCGATCGGGCGACGGCCACCTGAAAGTGGCGGGGCGCTTCGACCAGCTCGACCTCCGCACCGGCGACGGTCGCATCGAGGCATCGATCACCCGGGGGTCCGTGCTCGCGCGACCGTGGTCCGTGCAGACGGGTGACGGCAGCGTGACGCTGCGCATCCCGCGGAACCTGCAGGCGCTCCTCGACGCGAGCACCGGGGACGGCGGCCTGCACGTGGAACTGCCGATCGCGGGACGGGACGGCGCCTCGCACCACGACCTGCGCGGCCAGCTCAACGGCGGCACGGTGCCGCTGCGCATCCACACGGGTGACGGCTCGGTGACGCTGGGGCTGTCGGAGTAGCTCCCGCGAGTCCGGCACGCGGAGTCACGGAAAGCGGCTTCGCCGGCCTCCGCGTGGCCACGCCCGGCCGCCGCCGGATCAGGTCGGGAAGCGGATCACCATGATCGTGCCCTGCCCGGGCGCGCTGTGGCGGATGCCAATGCGGCCCGCGTGGTACTCCTCGACCACGCGCCGCGCCAGGGCGAGTCCCAGTCCCCAGCCGCGACGCTTGGTCGAGTAACCGGTCTCGAACGCACGCCCCTGCTCCTCGCGCGACATGCCCCGGCCGTTGTCCCCGATCACGATCTCGACCTCCTCGGTCCGCGCGCGTCGCTCGACGGCGACCTCGATGACGCCCGGGTGCTTGTCGAGCGCCGTGAGCGCATTCGTCAGCAGATTCTCGACCGCCCATTCGATCAGCTCGCGATTGAGGTTGATCGGCGGCACCTCCTCGTAGCGCTCGCGCAACTCGACCACGCCATCCCTCTGCGGCAGCCGGCGGCGGACGTACTGCACGGCCTCGCGCACGAGCGGTGTCACGTCCTGCAGCTGCAGCTGCGGCGGCGAGCCGATATGGCTGAAGCGCTGGGCCACCTTGTTGAGCCGGTCGATGTCGCGCTCCATGTCGGCGAGCGTCTCGGCCAGCTCCTCGCGCGGGATCTGCACCGCGCCACCGGGAGGCGCCGACTCGGCGTGTCCGCGCAGCAGCTCGATCCAGCCCATCAGGCTCGAGAGCGGCGTCCCGAGCTGGTGCGCGGTCTCCTTGGCCATGCCCACCCAGATGGAACGCTTTTCGGCCTGCCGGATGCCCGCGAGGCCGTACATGCCGAGCAGCAGCAGCAGCCCCACGCCCGCGACGGTGAGGAACGGCATCCAGCGCAGGCGGTTCATGAGCGCGGGCTCGCCGTGGTGCAGCATGCCGATGAGCTGCTTGGTGCGCGGCTCGCGCATCGGGATCGCCTTGTGAATGCGGTCCAGTTCGGCGACGCGATCGCGGATGCCACGCACGCGCTCCACGGTGGCCGGCGAGACGGCCAGGTGCAGCGAGAGGCTGTCCAGCGCCTCGGTCGAGACCAGCGAGGGAGCCGTGCCGATGCCGTGCCACGCGCGCGGGGTACCGAGCGTATCCGTGATGATGATCGGAAAATCGATGTTCTGGATGAGCTCGGAGAAGATGCGCTGCAGCTGGGGATCGCGCGCCGCCGGAATGGACGCCTGTGCGGAGAATTCGGCGAGCAGCTGCGAGGTCGTGGAGACCTCGTGCTGGAGCCTGCTCACGCTCTGGTGCGTGAGCAGGAACATGGTGGCGGCCAGCACGCTGCCGCCCACGAACAGCGCGGTCTTCAGCAGATGCCTGCCCTGCACGAACCGTGACCAGGACGACCGCTCCATGCCTTCGCCTCCGGGGACGCGCGGCGCGTTGGACCGGCCCGCGAACGGACCGGCTTGCCGCCTCACTCCTGCGGGCGCAGTTCCTCGAGCCCGCCGAGATACGGACGCAGCGCCGCCGGGATCCTCACGGAGCCCGAAGCGGTCTGGTGATTCTCGAGCAGGGCCGCGAACGTGCGCGGCAGCGCGACGCCCGAGGCGTTGAGCGTGTGGGGGAACTCGGTCTTCGCGCCGGCCTCGCGGCGAAAGCGCATCCCCATGCGGCGCGCCTGGAAGTCCTCGAAGTTCGAGCACGACGAGCACTCGAGCCAGCCCTGCGTTCCCGGCGACCAGGCCTCGAAGTCGTAGCACTTCGCCGCCGCGAAACTCATGTCGCCGCTGCACAGCAGCAGGACGCGGTAGGGCAGCTCGAGCGCCTCGAAGACGTCGGCGACGTCGCGCGCGAGCTTCTCGTGCTCGTCGTAGCTGGTCTCGGGCGGCACCACCTTCACGAGCTCGACCTTGTCGAACTGGTGCACGCGCACCATGCCGCGCGTGTCGCGGCCGGCGGCTCCCGCCTCGCGGCGGTACGACGCGCAGTACGCCGTCGCGTAGATCGGCAGCTTGCCCGGCTCGAGGATCTCGTCCCGCCAGATGTTCGTGACCGGCACCTCGGCGGTCGGGTTGAGGAACAGGTCGTCCTCGCCGATGTGGTACATGTCGCCCTCGAGCTTGGGCAGTTGCCCGGTGCCGAAGAGCGAAGCGCGGCGCACCACGTGCGGCGGCGACATCTCCGTGTAGCCGTGCTTCGTGGTGTGGAGATCGAGCATGAAGTTGATGAGCGCACGCTCCAGCCGCGCGCCGCGGCCTGTGAAGAGCAGGAAGCCCGAGCCGGCGATCTTGGTCGCGCGCTCGAAGTCGAGCAGCCCGAGGTTCGTGGCCAGCTCCCAGTGCGGCTTCGACTCGAAGTCGAACTTCGGCACCTCGCCCACCTGGCGCACCACCTGGTTGTTCGCGGCGTCGCGGCCGGGCGGCACGCTCGGGTGCGGCAGGTTCGGAAACCACGCCGCGAGGTTGAAGCTCTCCTCCTCGAGCTGGCGCAACTGCTCGTCGAGTTCCCGGACGCGGTCGCCCAGCGTGCGCATCTCGGCGATCGGTCCGCTCGCGTCCTGCCCGCTCTTCTTGAGCGTGGCGATGTCCTCGCTGGCGGCGTTGCGGCGCGCCTTGAGCTGCTCGTTCTCGTGGAGGACCGCCAGCCGGCGCTCCTCGACCTCGTAGAAGAGCGTCAGGTCCACGGTCATGCCCTTCAGGGCGATGCCGGCCTCCACCATCTCGCGATGGGTGCGCAGGAACTTGAGATCGAGCATGGACTCCAGCCGTGGTTCGGGTTGGCCGGGCGGCCGCGGGCCGCGCCCGGCGCGTTCAGCTCGGACGGTTCATGAACCTGCGGCCTGCGAGCGCGATCGGCGCGTCATCCGCTGCCGTACCTCTCGCGCCCCGGCCCGCGATTCACGAGCAGCCCGGGCTGACGGACGGCCACAGCAAACCCGAAAGGCGCATGCGGCGCAAGCGGCCGCACACCGGCCGCACACCGGCTGCACACCGGCTGCACACCGGCCGGCGCCCGCAGCGGTGCGTCTCAGCGCGGCGGCGCCACCGTGCTGTCGCCCGCGCGGCCGGCCAACTCGCGCGCCTTCGCATAGGCCACGCGGGCCTCGTCGTCGCGGCCGAGGCGCGAGAGCGCCATGCCCAGGCCGTAGTCGGCGGCCGGATCGTCGGGCTGGACCGCCGCGGCGCTGGCGTAGCGCCGGGCGGCGTCGTCGAAGGCCTTCGCCCGGAACGCGGCGTTGCCGGAGTCGATGAGCGCCTGCGAGCGTAGCGTCCCGCCGCCGGCGGCGTGCGGGGCCGGCGGGCTCTTCGTGCAGCCGGCGAG
>CAIXRL010000776.1 GCA_903921835.1 Candidatus Eiseniibacteriota bacterium
GCATGCCGGCGCGCTGCATGGCCTGCTTGAACAGGTCGCGGTCCTCGGCCTTCTCGATCGCCTCGAGCGACGCGCCGATGAGTTCGACGCCGTAGCGCTCGAGCACTCCGCTGCGCGCCAGCTCCACCGCCAGGTTGAGCGCGGTCTGCCCGCCCAGCGTGGGCAGCAGCGCGTCGGGCCGCTCCCGAGCGATGATGGCCTCGGCGAACTCCGGCAGCAGCGGCTCGATGTACGTGCGGTCGGCGAACTCCGGGTCGGTCATGATCGTCGCCGGGTTCGAGTTGAGCAGGACGACGTCGAAACCGAGCGACTTGAGCGCGCGGCAACCCTGCGTGCCCGAGTAGTCGAACTCGCACGCCTGCCCGATCACGATAGGGCCCGCCCCGAGGATCATGATCTTCTGGATGTCCGTGCGGCGCGGCATCAGCGCGTCCCTCCCGCCGGTCCGAGCCGGCGCGCGTCGCCGCGCCGCCTCGCCACCGCGTCGGCGAACGCGCGGAACCACGGCCGCGAATCGTGCGGTCCGGGCGCGGCTTCAGGGTGGTACTGGCAGCTGAACACGGGCAGCGTGCGGTGCACCATGCCCTCGAGCGTCCGGTCGTTGCCGCTGAAGTGGGTGAGTTCGAACTCGCCTTCCGGAAGCGTGTCCGCGTCCACCATGAAACCGTGGTTCTGGCTCGTGACCTCGACCGCCCCGGTGCGCCGGTCGATGACCGGGTGGTTGGCGCCGCGATGGCCGAACTTGAGCTTGCTCGTGGTGGCCCCGAACGCCAACCCGAGGAGCTGGTGGCCGAGGCAGATGCCCAGCGTGGGCAGCTCCCGCACCAGTTCGCGCGCGGTGGCGATGGCGAAGTCCAGCGGCTCCGGGTCGCCGGGGCCGTTGGAGAGCAGCAGGCCGTCGGGCGAGAACGCGCGCGCGTCCGCGGCGGGCGTGCGCGCGGGCAGCACGCGCACGCGGAAACCCTCGGCGCGCAGCCGGCGCAGGATGTTCCACTTCACGCCGAAGTCGAGCACGGCGACGAGCGGCCGGTCGCGGTCGGCCGCGGGCTGCACCTCGCACGCGCCGTGCTCGCCCCACCAGTAGGGCGCGGCGCACGTCACGAGGTCGGCGAGCGCAAGCCCCGCCATGGGCGGGCTCGCGCGCGCCTTGTCCACCAGTTCGTCGGCGTCGGTCGAGAGCGTGGAGAGGCAGCCGCGCATGGTGCCGCGGTCGCGCAGGTGGCGCGTGAGCGCGCGCGTGTCCACGCCCGAGAGTCCCGGCACCCCGCGCGCGGCGAGCAGGTCGTGCAGCGTGCCCCGGCTGCGCCAGCTGCTCGGCACCTCGCACAGGTCGCGGCACACCATGCCCTGCGCGCGCAGCCGATCGCTCTCCCAGTCCTCGTCGTTCACGCCGTAGTTGCCGATCAGCGGGTACGTGAACGTCAGGATCTGGCCGCAGTACGACGGATCCGAGAGCACTTCCTGGTAGCCCGTCATGGCGGTGTTGAACACGACCTCACCGGTCGTCTCGGCGGGCGCGCCAATACCCTCGCCGCGAAAGACGCGCCCGTCCTCGAGCGCCAGCATGGCAGGTGCGCGTCCGCTCAACGCACGGCCGCGGCGGTCGCCGGGAGTTCCCCCCCGAAGAGGTGTCCACGGGTCCGGCACGTACAGTGGCCCGCGAGGATGGACGCGAGCACGCGACCGCGCGGCTTCCCGCCGGCGCCGGTGGGCGCCAGGGACGACACGGCAGCGTCGGACAGGCTCATCTCGCTCCCTTCGGAGCCTCTCAGGGTCCCCATGAAAGTGGGTGTTCTAACACGCAAAGTGGGCGAACGTACGGCATGCCGCGGTGCGTTTCAAGCACGGAATCCATCGCCCCGAAGCCTGTTCGCCTACGCGGCTTGGCTGGCGTACGATGATCGTGGAGAACCTTATGAAACCACTGACATTGCTTGTGCTCCTCGCCGCGCTGCTCACCACCAGGCCGGGCTTTGCCGGCACCATCACGGTGACCCCCTCGATCCAGACCGTCGAGACGTCCCGGCTGCTGATCTCGTGGGATACCAACCATCCCGAGGTGGTCCGCAACATGGTCTTCAAGGACTACGACGAGACGCTCAGCCTCGCGGCGGCCGCCTACGGCGCGGACGAGTTCTGGGGCGAGAGCCTGCGCGGCCTGAGCGATCCCGGGTTCATCCAGTCGTTCGCCATCGAGTCGCAGTCGTGGGAGGTGACGGCGCAGTCGGCCGCGTTCGTGCAGGTCACCATCACCTCGCAGTCCGCCGCCCAGCCCGCGGTGCAGACGCGCTACACGATACTGGCCGACCGGCCCTACTTCGTCGTGGACCGCACGATCCTCTTCTCGGCTGTCGCGGACACGGCATCGTACCAGGCCTACGTTCCCCTCATGCCCTACATCACCGACTACCGCGCGCTGCGCTGGCGCGACGAGACGGGGACGCTGGTGCTGCGCGGCTTCTGCGTCCTGCCCTGCGTCGTCTCTTCTTGGGACGGCCACTGGGTGCAGCAACTTCGCCGTGGCGGCCCCGCCCAGCTTGAACTCGGCGTCGCCTCGATCTATCCCCCCACAGCCGTTTCGGGACAGCCGCTCGTGCGCGGCACCGACTCGATGAACCAGAACGGCTGGGCGCAGCCGGAGGTGCCGGCGGGATCGCACACGACGGACCGCACGTGGAGCCAGCTCGTCTCGTTCACGACGGCGCCCGACGACCTCGCGGCGCTCGACGCGCTGTACGCCGCATACGCCAGCGGCACCGCGCTGGCGGACGTGCCCAGGGCGGACGCCATCGCTCCGTTGCGGCTCGCGGTCGCACCCAACCCGGCGCGCGGCCCGGCCACGCTCGCATGGACGAACCCGGTCGCCGGCAAGGTGACGCTCGACCTGCTCGACGTCGCAGGCCGGCGCGTCGCACGACTGCTCTCGGGTGAGAGTCCCGCAGGCGCGCAACGCGCCACGTGGGACGGCCGGGGCGCCGATGGCGCGCGGGTGGCGCCAGGCGTCTACGTTGCACGACTCGTCACGCCGGTCGGCGTCAGCACCACGACCATCGTGCGCGCGAACTGAAGGGTCGACGAGACGGGACTGCCCGGGCGTCGTGATCCCGGCACGGCGGTCCCGGCACACGGCGGCGTGGGCGACACCGACACCGGCACTGGCGGCACCGGCACTGGCTGTCGCGGCGCGCGGTCGGCTACGCTCCACCCCCGCAGCGAATCCGCGCCGCCAAGCGCGTCTCGCGCCGGGGAAAGGAGCGCCACCGTGCATGCATCGCTCGAGCAGCCGCTGACGATCGCGCTACCCCCCGTGCTGCGCGACGTGCTCGCCTCGGGGCCCGTGTTTGCGAACGCCTTCCTCGTCGGGGGCTGCGTGCGCGACGCGCTGCTCGGGTTGCCCGTCAAGGACTTCGACGTCGAAGTCCACGGCGTCACGCTCGAGACGCTCGCCGAGGCGCTCGGGGGCTTCGGGGGCACGGACGTCGTCGGCCGCGCCTTTGGCGTGATCAAGCTCACGCTGCCCGGCGCGGGCGACGTGGACTTCTCGGTCCCGCGCCGCGATTCCCGGGTGGGCGCGGGGCACCGCGGCTTCGTCGTCGAGCAGGCCCCCGGGCTCGCCCCGCGCGCTGCGGCCGCACGGCGGGACTTCACCGTGAATGCGCTGGCCTGGGATCCGCGCAGGGCGGTCGCGATCGACCACTTCGGTGGATTCGCCGACCTGGGCGCGCGGGTGCTGCGTCACACCAGCGATGCGTTCGACGAGGATCCGCTGCGCGTCCTGCGCGCGATGCAGTTCGCGTCGCGATTCGATTTCACCGTGGCGCCCGAGACGGTCGCGCGTTGTCGTGCGATGCGCGCCCGCCAGGCGGAGCTGCCGCGCGAACGCCTGCGCGAGGAGTGGTTCAAGTGGGCGAGCCGCAGTGTGCGCCCTTCCGCGGGCCTGCGCTTTCTCGAAGCCTGCGGCTGGCTCGCGCACTACCCCGAGCTCGCCGCACTGCCGGAGACGCCGCAGGATCCCGAGTGGCATCCCGAGGGCGGCGTCTGGTCGCACACGCTGTTCGCGCTCGACGCGCTCGTCGGTGACCCGGTCTGGCGCGACGCCGACGAGCCGTCGCGCATCGCGTGGACGCTCGCGGTGCTGCTGCACGACGTCGGCAAGCCCGCGCGCACCACGCGCCGGCCCCGGGGCGCCCGCGTGCGCATCGTCTCGCCGGGGCACGAGATCGAGGGCGCGGCCCTCGCGCCGGTCTTCCTGGAGCGCATCGGCGCGCCGGGCTGGACCGCGGACCGGGTCGTGCCGCTCGTCGCGCAGCACATGGCGCACCTCCAGGCCGCGAGCGAGCGGGCCGTGCGACGCCTCGCGCACCGGCTCGAACCCGAGACGATCGCGGCGCTCGCGGTTGTCATCCGCGCCGACATGGCGGGCCGGCCGCCGCTGCCCGCGGAACCGCCCGCGACGCTCGTCGAGATGCTGCGCGTGGCCGAATCGCTGCGCCTCGCGCACGACGCGCCGCGACCCATCCTGCTCGGGCGGCACCTGCTCGAACGCGGCTGGCCCGCGGGACCCGGCATCGGGCGGGTGCTCGGGGAGGGCTTCGAGGCCCAACTCGACGGCGCGTTCTCGGACGTCACCGGGGCACTCGAGTGGCTGGACCGGCGCGGCGGCGGACCGGCGCCGCGCGGCTGAGTGCGTCCGTCAACCCGGGCGATTCATGAACCGCGAGCCGGGAGTGTGAGATGTGCGTCAGCGGATGGCGCGCAGATCACACTCGCAGGCCGCGGGCTCGTGAATCGCCCGGGTCAATGGCCGTTGCGCGGCGGCGCGAATACCACAAGCACGATGAGTGTCTCGAGGATCGAGTGGAAATGGTGCTCGGTGCGCGCGGGCACGAAGACGACCGAACCCGGCCCGACCGGGCGATCCTCGTCGCCAACCCGGATCTGCGCCCGTCCGGCGGTGACGCAGTACACCTCGGCCTCGCCGTGCGGATGCTGCGGATCCGGCCCACCCGGCGGCAGCGTGTACAAGGCCAGGCTCATGCTCTTCTCACGAAGAAACTCGAGCATGGGCCGTCCGTTGGCCGCGCGGCGGGCCTCGAGCTCTTCGATGTCGAACGCCTTCATCAACACTCCAGTGGCGCGAATGCGGGGCGCGCGAACCTGCTCGCGGCTGGGAGGAACAGGGCCAGCAGGGCCGAAGAGTGCCAGTCGGTCCGCCGCTGCGCTCCCGGGATGGCGATTTCGTGAAGCGAGATCCTGATAGTCAGAGATAGATGGCGAGATCATCCCGGCGGTTCTGATTCATTCCTCCGGCCCTTGTCCGTATGCGTCTCTGGCTCCTCCGGCGCCAGCATGCGATCGAGCGTCGCGGCACTCCCGCCGTCTGTCGCGTCACCCGTTCGCGAAGGCACGAGGCCGTGACCGCAGGCCGGTCGTTCCATGCTGTCTGGCCTGGCCCGCGGGTCCCCAGCCGTGTGTGCCGCCCGCCGCGGGGGCCCCGGGAAACAGGCTCGCGCCCCGGTGCAGGCGCCGCTCGAGGGCGTGCTGGGCCTGGTATTCCTCGGCTTCCCGCTGCATCCCGCGGGTCAGTCGGGCACGTCGCGCGCCGACCAACTCGCGCAGGTGACAGCCCCGATGCTCTTCCTGCAGAGCACACGCGACAAACTCGCGGATCTCGAGCGACTCCGCCCGATCATCCGCAAGCTCGGCGCCCGCGCGACACTGCGGATCATCGAGCACGCGGACCACGGCTTCGACGTGCTCAAGCGCAGTGGGCGGACCCGGGAGGAGGTGCTGGGCAAGCTGGTGGAGGCGGTGGGCGAGTGGCGGGAGACGCTCGCGAGCTAATTCCGGCTCGTATGGAACCTCAGCCGCCAGCGGCATTCCTCATCCTCGCTTGCTGGCGGCAACACGCAGGTCCACAATCCACCTGTCCATCTCACCACGTTCAGAGTCGCTGTCGGCCCAGCCGTGGCGGGCTTCCTACGGCTTCCCGTGAGGTTGATCCATGATGCGAGGGCCGCTGGCCATCCTGGCTTCTGTTGTTGCATGCGTGATGTACACCACGGCCGCGTTCGCGGCCTGGCCGATCGACGGAGCGCCCATCTGCACCGCGAGTGGCGGTCAGGTCTACCCCGCGGCGGTCTCGGACGGGGCTGGCGGCACGATCGTCGCCTGGTGCGATCAGCGATCCGGATCGAACTACGACTACTACGTCCAGCGCATCGCCGCGAATGGATCCGCGCAGTGGGCGACGAATGGCGTGCCGATCTGCACGGCGACCAATCAGCCGTACGTCTCGATGCGACCCGGAATCACCAGCGACGGCAGCGGCGGCGCCATCGTCGTCTGGATGGATTTGAGGGCTGGCACAAGCTACCTCTATGCCCAGCGCGTGAATGCGGCCGGAGTACCGCAGTGGACTGCGAATGGAGTGCGTCTCTGCACTTCGGTGTGGTCCCAGTACTGCCCGGCGATCGCCTCGGATGGTGCCGGCGGTGCCATCGTCGCCTGGGAGAACCACGTCAATGTTGCCTACTCGGATGTCTATGTCCAGCGCGTGAACCCGGCGGGCACACCCCAGTGGGGCGCGAACGGCGTGGCCCTCTGCACGGCCGCCTACGATCAGTGGGCGCTGCGGATGATCGCGGACGGATCGGGAGGTGCGATCGTGACCTGGGAGGACTACAGGTCGGTGCCTGCTCTCATCTACGCCCGCAAGGTCAACGCCAATGGAGTTCCACAATGGGTCTCAGACGGCGTCGCCGTTGCACAGACCAACTACGAAGCCCGCGATCCCTGCCTGGTGTCGGATGGCGCAGGCGGCGCGATCATCGCATGGGATCGGTCGTGGGACGACATCCTCGTTCAGCGACTGAATGCATCGGGCACGGCTCAGTGGACGTCGGGTGGAGTCGTGCTGTGCAGAGCTTCGGATCTGCAGTACACGCGGTTCTCCCCTCAGGCGGTTTCGGACGGCGCGGGGGGAGCCATCGTTGGGTGGGAGGACGGCCGCTCTGGAGATGGTGACATCTACGCGCGCCGGGTCACGTCGGCCGGGGTCCCGACGTGGACCGCCAACGGTGTGCCCGTCTGTGTCGCGACGGGGCGTCAGCAGACGATCGCTGCCGTCCCGGACGGATCCGGTGGCGCGATCTTGGGCTGGAGTGATGAGCGCACCGGGAGCAGCAACGACCACGTCTACCTGCAGAAGCTGAACGCGTCCGGCGCAACCTCGTGGACGACGAACGGTGTTCCGACCTCGACGCCGAGCAGCTGGCAGGACCTGCCATTCCTGGTTGCCGACAGCCAGGGCGGTGCCCTCGCCGTGTGGGGTGACGGGCGCTACGGCAACGCCGACCTGTTCGCGCAACGGTTCGACGCCAGCGGCAACATGAACGCAACGATCACCGGTCGTGTCCGAGCCACCATCATCGATCGAGGTGCCGGCAACAACGCGACGCTCCAGGGGCTTCCCCACGTTCGTGTCTCCGTGCTGCGAAACGGCACGGCCCTCTGGACGTCGCCGCAGACCAGCTCGAACGGGGACTACGTCCTGACGGGGATTGGAACCCTGCAAGCCGGAGATCAGATGGCCGTGGACCTGATCGGTGATTACCCAACCACGGAGGATCGCAACGGAACAGGGGCGGCCGACTACTGCCTCAAC
>CAIXRL010000777.1 GCA_903921835.1 Candidatus Eiseniibacteriota bacterium
ACGACCAGGATTTCCACGAGTGGTACTACGAGGGCAAGCACACGCTGCCGCCCGGCGGGGTGCTGAATACGGACTACCAGGAGTACTACCACCTCGTGAAGGACTGGAGCGACGTGGACGCGCTCACGAAGTCGCCCAACACGCCCGACCACCGCGACTGGATGGCGTTCTACGGCGGCGACATCGAGGGCGTGCGCCAGAAGCTCGACTACCTCAGGAGCCTCGGTATCACGATCATCTACTTCAACCCGATCTTCGAGGCCAAGTCCACGCACAAGTACGACGCGGCGGACTACGGCAAGATCGATCCGCACTTCGGCACGAACGCCGAGTTCATCGCGTTCATGAAGGAGTGCCACGCGCGCGGCATCCGCGTCATCCTCGACATCGTCTACAACCACTGCGGCAACGCCAACTACGCCTTCCACGACGCCGTCGAGAAGGGCGACAAGAGCCCATACTGGAACTGGTTCGAGTTCAAGCGCTGGCCGCTGCCGCAGGGCTGGCCGAACGTGGACCACGTCTGGAAGCCGGGCGACTACTACACCTGCTGGTGGGGCTTCGGCGACCTTCCCGACCTGAACTTCGACCTCTCGCGCGACGACAAGGCCGAGGTGCCGATCAAGGACATCAAGGACGCCCAGCCCAATATCGGCATGATCAAGTACCTGCTGGACACCACCGCGTACTGGCTCAAGGACGCGGGCGTCGACGGCGTGCGGCTCGACGTGCCCAACGAGGTGCCGTTCTGGTTCTGGAAGCTGTTCAACCAGCGCGTGAAGTCGGTCAAGCCCGACGCCTACATCGTCGGCGAACTGTGGGGCAATGCCTCGGAATACGTGCGGCCCGGTATCTACGACGCCGTGATGAACTACGCGTTCTTCCGGGATCCCGTGCTCAAGTTCCTGGGCAACGGCCAGGGATCGGCGGCGGAGTTCGACGCCTCGCTCGCCACGGGACGGCTCACGTATCCCAGCCAGGCCGTCGAGGCGCAGATGAACCTGATCGACAGCCACGACACCGTGCGGTTCCTGACCCAGGCGAAGGGCGACGTGAACCGCCTGATGCTCGCCTCGCTGTTCCAGATGACCTACGTGGGCGCGCCGACGATCTACTACGGCGACGAGGTGGCCATGGAAGGGCAGCGCGACCCCGACTGCCGCCGCCCGTTCCCGTGGAACTGGGACCAGGACGCGAAGCGCACCGCGATGCACGAGTGGTACACGAGGATCGCGAACCTGCGCCTGGCGCACGCCGCGCTGCGCACCGGCGACTTCCGCACGCTGGCCGCGGAGGGCATGGACTACGTGTACAGCCGCAAGGGCGGCGGCGAGGAGTTCATCGTCGCGCTCAACGCCGGGCAGTCGGCCTCCGAGGTGAGCGTGGACCTCGCGCCGTGGGGCGGCACGCTCAAGGTCGTGGACGCCCTCAGCGGCGCGGCGGCGACGTGGACCGGCACCGCGAAGCTCCCGCTCGCGGGCGAGGCCGGCAGGATCTGGCGGGTCGTGAAGTAGCACGCCACTCGCGTGCACACAGCACGAGGCCCCGGAGCCGCTCTCAGGCGCCGGGGCCTCGTCGTATCGCGCCGGGAGCGGAGCCGTCAGACGGTGACGGGCACCGCCGCCAGAGACAGCTCGCTCGTCGGGTCGAACAGGTGCAGCTTGGCGAGCGCGCAATAGAGCGAGGCCTTCGCCCCCACCGCCGGCGCGCTCTGGCCCGGCACGCGGGAAACGAAATCGCAGAGCGCGCAGGTCCAGTGCACCAGTGTCTCGTTGCCCAGCGGCTCGCGCACGTCGCACGTCGCGGGAATGGCCGCCCCACCCGGGATCGGCTCCAAGTAGAGGTCTTCGGGCCGGATCCCGACGGTGACCGGCTTGCCCTTCAGGCCGCTGACCGCAACGCGCCGCACCTCGTCGAGCACAATGGTGATGCCGCTGGACTCGAGCGAACTGCCATCGGCCGAGACGTTCGCGGTGAAGAAGTTGATCGGCGGACTGCCGATGAAGCCGGCGACGAACTGGTTCGCGGGCGCCGTGTAGAGCGTGAACGGATCGGCGCACTGCTGCAGGATGCCCTTGCGCATCACGGCGATGCGGTCGCCCAGGGTCATGGCCTCGACCTGGTCATGGGTGACGTAGATCATGGTGGCGCCGACGCGCTGGTGAAGGCGCTTGATCTCGGCGCGCATCTG
>CAIXRL010000778.1 GCA_903921835.1 Candidatus Eiseniibacteriota bacterium
GGCCGCAGGTGCTCGGCCTGCTCACGGCCCTGCTGTTCGCGCTCGAGGCCGTCACCGGCGTGCTGCTCGCCTTCTACTATCACCCGACCAGCGAGGGCGCCTACGCGAGCACCGCGGGCATCGTCCGCGACGTGCCGCTGGGCTGGTTCATCCACCAGATGCACAACTGGGGCGCCTACCTGCTGATCGCGGTCGTCGTGCTGCGCGTCCTGCGCCTGTTCTGGGACCGCCTGTACCAGGCGCCGCGCGAGGTGCTGTGGCTGGCGGCCGTGCTCCTCATGTGGGTGGTGCTGCAGCTCGATTTCACCGGCCGGCTGCTCCCCTACGACGTGAAGTCGTACTGGTCGGCGATGCGCGGCCTGGAGATCGTCTGCTCGCAGCCGGTGATCGGGCCCCTCGTCTCGTTCGTGCTCGGGGGCCACGTCATCACCGAGAACGTGCTGCTGCGCTGCTACGTGCTCCACGTGGTCGTGCTGCCGCTCATCTATATCGTGGGCATCTACCTGACGTTCGCGACCATGCGCCGGATCGGCTTCAGCGTCTCCGCCGAGGGCGGTGACGACACCAAGCGCACGACGTGGCGCAAGCACACGCTGGACTTCGTCATCATCCTGCTGCTGCTGTTCGCGGGCCTCGTGACGCTCGCGACCCTGCTGCCCTTCCGCTTCCACGGCCCTGCCGATCCCTACTCGACCCCCGCAGGAACCCGGCCGCCCTGGTACCTGCTGTCGGCGTACGTGCTCGTGCAGTACATCCCGGGACCCGCGTGGATCGCGGGCACGCTCCTGCTGCTGGGCGGGCTCGCGCTGCCCATCCTGCCGCTGTGGGCCGCCGCGAACCCGGGCCGGATCGGCGAAGCGCGCCTGCGCCAGACAGGCGTCGCGCTGTTCGCGCTGTGGGCCGTGATGACGGTCCTCGGCGAGTTCGTGGGGCGCCGGTGAGCGCGCGCGCAGGTCTGGCCCGCAGCTTTGCGCTCGCCGCGACCCTCGCGCTCGGGCTGCTGGCCGTTCGCGGCGCGTCCGCCGCGGGAGACCCGGCGCCGGCGCGCGTCGCACCCACCGCTTCCGGGCGCTGCGGCGTCTGCCACCCGGCCGATCGCGTCGCGTTCGAGAGCAGCCCGCACGCCCGCGAGGACGTGCACTGCACCTCATGCCACGGCGGCGACGACACGACCGACGACGAGAAGCAGGCGCACGGCAAGGGCTTCACCGGCAGGATCGACCGGGCCAGCGTGCCGAAGATGTGCGCCAGCTGCCACGCCGACGAGAAGCGCATGCGCCCGTACGAGCTGCCCGTGGACCAGTACGAGCTCTACCAGAAGTCGCGGCACGGGCAACTGCTCGCGAAGGGCGACCGCCAGGTGGCGGTCTGCTCGGATTGCCACGGCGCGCACGACATCCTGGCCGTCAGCGATCCGATGAGCCGCGTCTACACGACCAACGTGCCGCGCACCTGCGGCCGCTGCCACGGCGACACGACGCTCGTCCGTCAGCGCCACATGCACAACGCGTACGCCGAGTACCTGACCAGCGTCCACGCGCACCAGTTGTTCGACCTCGGCAACCTGCGCGCGCCCACGTGCGTGAGCTGCCACGGCGTGCACGGCGCCGCGCCGCCCGAGGTGGCCGACGTGACCAAGGTGTGCGGCCGCTGCCACACGACCGAGCGCCGCTACTTCATCGCCGGCCCGCACGCGGCGAGGATGGCCGCGAACGACGTGCCCGCGTGCATCGCCTGCCACGGCAACCACGCCGTGCAGGCGAGCGTTCCGGACCGCCTCGGCAGCAACTGCGTGAACTGTCACGAGAAGGGAGACGCGCTCGAGCGCATCGGCCCGAAGATGCTCGCGGACTACAGGTCGGCGCTGGCGGAGATCGACAGGGCCGAGAAGGTGATCGCCCGGGCCGACGCCGTGCCCATGCAGACCGAGGACTATCACGCCCGCGTGGAGGAGGCCCGCACGTACCTGCGCGAGGCCATGACCGCCGCGCACACCGTGCAGCCCGAAGTGGTGGCGGGATTCACCATGCGTGCCCGCTCGGTCGCCGTCGAGATCCAGGACGAGCTGCACCTCAAGTTCGCCAACGCGCGCATGAGCAAGCTCGCGCTGATCGTGTTCTGGTTCTACGTGCTCGTCACGGTCGGGATCCTCCGCCGCTACCGCAACCGCAGACCGCGGGAGCGGAAGTAGATGTCACGAGTTCCCGGGTTCGACCCCGGCTCCTGGTGGGCGCGTCTGCGTCCGGGCCACGGCCCGATCCTGCCGCGCGCCGTCGTGACCGCCGCCAGCCTGATGGTCGGCTTCGGCATCGTGGCGCTGCTCGTCTTCGTCCAGATCTCGTCCACGCCGGACTTCTGCGGCACGTGCCACCTGATGAAGCCGTACTACGAGTCCTGGAAGCACTCGAAGCACAACAAGATCGCGTGCGTCGAGTGCCACATCTCGCCCGGCATCACCTCCGAGGTGCGCAAGAAGTACGAGGCGCTCTCCATGGTGGCCAAGTACTTCACCGCCACCTACGGCACCAAGCCGTGGGTCGAGGTGGACGACGCGGCCTGCCTGCGCTGCCACGAGAGGCGGCTGCTCGAGGGCCGCGTCAGCTTCCACGGCGTGCAATTCGATCACCGGCCGCACCTCACCGAGGTGCGCCGAGGCCTGCGCCTGCGCTGCACCTCGTGCCACTCGCAGATGGTGCAGGGCGTCCACCTCACGGTGACGGTCTCGACGTGCGCGCTCTGCCACTTCAAGGGCCAGGGCCCCAACCAGGGCCTGGGCACCTGCACGCGCTGCCACACGATCCCGCAGCAGGTCACGACCCGGGCGGGCACGACATTCGACCACAGCCAGGTCGCCACGTCCGCCATGCCCTGCACCTCGTGCCACGCGGGCATCGTGCGCGGCGAGGGCGAGGTGCCGCGCGAGCGCTGCCTGCAGTGCCACAACCAGGCGGACCGCCTCGCGCAC
>CAIXRL010000779.1 GCA_903921835.1 Candidatus Eiseniibacteriota bacterium
AGCCGGCCGCCGCTGTCGCCACCGCGCCGCGCAGGGAACGGGCGCCCCGACCGGCTGGAGCGTGGACGCCGCAGCGGCAGCCCCGCGTCACCGGGGCGCTTCCCGCCCGCGCCCGAGCTGCCAGAGACGGGTGTACTTGAGGTAGACCTGCGCCGCGGACAACCCGCACACGAGCACGCCGTCCGCACCGTCGAGGAAACCCAGCTGCAGCACGTACTGCCGCAGGAAGCGAAGCGGCGCACGCACCACTCCGTCGAGCCACCCCGCACGCCGGCCGGCGCGGTGCGCGTTCCTTGCTCCCGCCTCGGCGTAGCGGTGCATCTTCGTCAGGCACACCTCCCACGTCGGATAGCTCTGGTGTTCGAGCGTGCCGGCGAGCGGTGCGGTCGCGCCCTCGAGCAGCAACCGCTCGTGAACCAGCGCGTCGTCGAAGCGGGCGCGTTCCCGGCGGAAGAGCCGCACGAGCCGCTGGCCCCGCCAGCCGCAGAAGCGGATGCGCCGGCCCAGGAAGTACGCCACGCGCTCGAAGGCGTACCCGGAGAGCTCCGCGCGATCCGCGCGCACGGCCCCGGCCAGCGAGGCGAGCGCGGGCGCGTCCAGCCGTTCGTCGGCGTCGATCCAGAGCACCCACGGTTGCGTGCACTGCGCGAGGGCGAACTGGCGCTGCTCACCGAAGCCCGACCAGGGCCGCGCCAGGACCCGCGCGCCCGCACGCTCGGCCAGCGTGCGCACCGCTTCGTCGCCCCGTTCGTCCCAGACCACGACCACCTCGCGCGCGAACCCCAGCGTGGGCAGAAGCTCCGCAAGGTCGGCGGCCTCGTCGCGGGCAAGCAGCAGCACCGAGAGGGGCATGTCGGCGTTCACGAGGCACGGTCCGCGCGGCGGACGACGACGGCAGGCGGCACCACCGCGGGCAGCGCACGAGGTCGCAACCGGGGCGCAGCGGTTCCGTGAACCGGCAGCCGTGCCGCCTGCCGGCCGGCTTCCCGGCGCAGGTGGGAACCGCGGCGGGCGAAGCGCGCCGGCGTCGTGGGCGCTCCATCCGCCATCGCACTCGGCCGGAGGTTGAGCATGGAACCGTTCATCCGGCCTCCGCGCGGGCCACCTCGGCGCGAGCCTGCCCGCGGGCCCACGCGTCCACCGCGCGCAGTTGCGCCAGCGATTCGACGCGCTCGACCACGTGCGCCGCGAGCGTGCGCTCCAGCACATCCGGAACCGCGCCCAGGGCAATGGCGCCGGCGAGGAAGCCCTGCACCGCTACCTCGTCCGCGGCGTTCAGCACACACGGAGCGGTTCCGCCCGCGCGCCCGGCGGCCAGCGCGCACGCGAACGCGGGATGCTTCGCCTCCTCGAGCGGCGCGAACTCGAGGCCCGCGAGATCGAGCGCCGTCAGCGGCGTCACCGATTCGCCCCAGCGCTCGGGCCACGACAGCGCGAGCTGGATGGGAAGACGCATGTCCGGCGTCGCGACCTGCGCCATGAGCGAGCCGTCGCGGAAGGTCGCGATGGCATGCACGACGGCCTGCGGATGAATCACCGCGCCGATGCGATCGTAGTCGAGCCCGAAGAGCCAGTGGGCCTCGATGATCTCGAGCCCCTTGTTGAAGAGCGTCGCCGAGTCCGTCGTGATCCGCGCGCCCATCGCCCACACCGGGTGGGCGAGCACCTCATCGCGCGTCGCCCGCCGCCAGTCGGGATGGCGGCGCAACGGACCGCCGGAGGCGGTCAGCGTCAGGCGCGCGACCTCGTGCGCGGGGCGCCCGAGCAGGCACTGCAGCGCGGCGCTGTGCTCGCTGTCCACCGGCAGCAGCTCGCCACCCCCCGCATGGAGGGCTTCGCGCACCAGCGGTCCGCCGACCACGAGCGTCTCCTTGTTGGCCAGCGCGAGCCGCGCCCCGCGGGCGAGCGTCGCCAGCGACGGCTCGAGCCCCGCCGCGCCGACGATCCCGTTGACGACCAACTGCGCGCCACAGCACGCCGCCACGCGGGCCGCCGCACCCTCACCCGTTTCGATCACCGCGCCGGGCGCGACCGCGCCCAGCCGCGCGCGCGCCACGCGTTCGTCCGCCGGGTGCTCCAGGGCCAGGAACGCCGGCCGCCAGGCCGAGGCCTGCTCGCAGAGCCGGTCGAGATCGCGTCCGGCGGCGAGCGCGGTGACGCGCAGGCGATCGGACTCGCGCCCGGCCACGTCGAGCGATTGCTCGCCGATCGAACCCGTGCTGCCGAGGATCGCGACGTCGCGGCGGGACGGCGAATCGCTCATGCGCGCCTCATGGAACCTGGAAGACCACGACCCTGAGGTAGTAGTAGACGATGGGCGCGCCGAAGTAGAGGCTGTCGAAGCGGTCGAGCACGCCGCCGTGGCCCGGAATCAGGTCGGACGAGTCGCCGCTCTCGGCGTCGCGCTTGAGCAGCGACTCCACCAGGTCGCCGACCTGGCCGCAGACGCCGACCAGCGCGCCGATCGCGAGCACGTCCCACGGCCGCAGCCACGCCACGCCGGTCGCGGAGTGCATGAACACCCTGCCGCCGATCCAGGCTCCGAGGATGGCGAAGAAGAAGCCGCCGATGGAGCCCTCGAGCGTCTTGCGTGGCGAGATCGCGCCCCATGGCCGGGTTCGGCCGAGCGTGCGGCCGACGAAATAGGCGCCGACGTCACAGCTCCACGTGACGAGGAACGCGTACAGCACCAGCCGCGCGCCGTCGGCGTAGTCGAGCCCCGCGCGCCATGGCAGCTCACGCAGCAGCACGAAGTGGGCGGAGAGCCAGCCCACGTAGAGCACGCCGAACGCGGTCACCGCGAGGCTTTCGACGATGTTCCTGCGCCCGGGGTGCCGGAGCGCGAGCGCGAGCACGAGCATGAGCGCCGCGGTGGCGAGGAAAGCCACGTTCGGCGTGTGCGGGCGGTAGGCGAGCACCACGACGGCGAACGCGGACGCCTGCCCGAGCCAGACGACCGGGCGGTGACCCTTCGCGCGCATCATGCGATAGAACTCGACGAGCCCCATGAGGGTCTGCAGCGCGACGAAGCCGAGGAAGGCGAGCCCCCCCGCGCGCGCGAGCAGGATGAGCAGCGGCACGAACAGCACCCCGCTCGCCACGCGCAGGCCGAGCGACCACGAGGCCGACTTCGCCTTGCGGCCCTCGACGGGGGCGGGCCCGGGATCGCAACCGGCCTCGGGACTCATGATGCGCTCAGTCCGAACGCCCGAAGCGTCGCTCGCGCGTCTGGAAGTTCGCGATCGCCTCGAAGAGATGCCTGCGGCGGAAGTCCGGCCACAGCGTGTCCGTGACCCACAGCTCGGTGTACGCGAGCTGCCACAGGAGGAAGTTCGAGATGCGCATCTCGCCACTCGTACGGATGAGGAGGTCGGGATCGGGCAGGCCCGCTGTGCCGAGGTAGGACGAGAACAGCGTTTCGTCCACGTCGCCCGGCTCGAGTCGGCGCTCCCGCACGTCCTCGGCCACGCGCCTCACCGCGTCGACGATCTCCGCGCGGCCGCTGTAGGACAGCGCGAGATTCAGGAGCATGCCCGTGCTGCTCTCCAGATACGCCTGCGTTTCGGCGATCTCCTTGCGGACCGGTGCCGGCAGCTCGTGCAATCGTCCCACCACCTGGAGGCGAACGTTGTGGTCGCGCAGGTCCTTGCGCTCGGCACGCAGCGTCTGGCGCAGGATCGTCATCAGCGCTGCGACCTCGCGCGCGGGCCGCTGCCAGTTCTCGACCGAGAACGTGTACAGCGTCAGCACCTCCACGCCGAGGTCGTCGCAGCCGCGGATGACCTCGCGCACGGACACGCGGCCCGCACGATGCCCCATGATCCGGGGCACGCCACGCGCCTTCGCCCAGCGCCCGTTGCCATCCATGATGATGGCGACGTGGCGCGGCAGGTTGCCGCGGGCGATCAGCG
>CAIXRL010000780.1 GCA_903921835.1 Candidatus Eiseniibacteriota bacterium
AGGGGCGCAACCTGCAGTTCTGCCACACGCTCGTCAACTACGACCTGCCGTGGAACCCGATGTGCATCGAGCAACGCGTGGGACGCCTGCACCGCATCGGGCAGAGCGAGCCGGTGCGCATCATCAACCTGTCGGCCCGCGATACGGTGGAAGACCACGTGCTCGAGGTGCTCGACCGGAAGATCAACATGTTCGAGCTGGTCGTGGGCGAGATCGGCGAGATCCTGGGCAACCTGGAGGACGAGCGCGAGTTCGAGAACATCGTGCTGGACCTGTGGGCCGGCGCCGCCTCCGACATCCAGGCCTGCGAGGCCATCCACGAGCTCGGCGGCCGGCTCGCCGAGGCGCAGCAGCGCTACGCCACGACGAAGGCCTACGACGAGGAACTGTTCGGACAGGAGTTCGCGCCGGAGCAGTAGGCCGTGCGGGAGGACGGGAGAACACGCATGCAGGTGCTGGAGTTCATCGAGGGATGCGTGGAGCGTTCGGGCGGTGCGATGGCCAGCCGGGGCCCGGGCCTGTTCGACGTGCTGCTGCCGCCCGAGCTCGAGCGGAGTTTCGGGCGCGGCCTGCTGGCCGTCGCGGCCGATCCGGCGGCGCTGCAGGCGGAGTCCCACGCAGAGCTGGCCACCCCCGGAAGCCCGTTCGTGGACCAGCTGATCACATGGGCCTCGGCACGCGGCACGGCCGCACGGGGCAGGCTGCCCGCGGGCCGCCTGCGCCGCAAGGGCATGCGCGAGGAGGTCGAGCGCTCGCTGCTGTTCTCCAACTGCCGGGTGCGCTACGACATCGACGAGCCCCAGGTGCTGGACAGCCGCTGCGCGCAGTTCAACTTCCGCGTCACGTTCCTCTCGGACGAAAAGCGCGAGCGCATGCACGTCGTTCCGGTGAACCTGTGGTCCAATCAGGTCAACTTCGCGCTGGCCGGGCATCTGGCCACGGCGCTTGCGGCCGGCGACGACACGCCCCATGCCGAGGCCGCGACCGTGCCGGTGGAACAGTCCTACCTCACGGCTCAGGCGGCGCTGCGCAGGAGTGTGGCGGAGGAAACCGGCCTGCACCACAAGCGCATCGAGAAGCGCTTCGGCGTGGAGTACGCCAGGGTGTGCGCCTACTACGACCAGATGGCGCAGGAGCTGGAAGCGCGCCGGCGGGGCGACGAGGCCGGCGAGGCGCGCGCGCTGGACAACAAGCTCCAGGCGGCCGCGGCCGAGCGCGAGCGCAAGCTGCACGAGCTCGGGGAGAAGCACCAGCTGCGCGTGCGCGCCCGGCTCGCCAGCGCGCGGTTGCTGGTGCAGGCGAAGACCTACTTCACGCTGCTCCTGGACCGGGGAGCCGCCACCCGGCGCCTGACGCTCTGCTACGACTCGCTGCTCGAACGGCTGGAGCCGCCGGTGTGCGAGACGTGCCGGCGCGAAACGACGCGCATGCACGTGGACACAAGCGCGCGGATGCTGTGCCCGGCGTGCGCGAAGCCAGGTTGAAGCGGCCGCGGTGGTGATTTCGCATGGGATTACCAGGCGCGCAGGCGCCGTGCCGCCGATCGAGATCGAGCGGGCACGTCAGAGGCAGCCCGCCTTCGATGGCGCCCCAGCGGCACACACGCACCCGTAGCTCAGATGAGCAAGCGCCACGGCTCCACCTCCGACGGGCCACGATCCTGGACCGCCGCCACTTCACCGGCCGCCCGGAGCGCCTGCGGGCGCTTGCCGATGCCAGACTCAACGCCCGGATCGCCTGGGACATCTTCGCCCTGCGGACCGCAGCCGGGCTCACGCAAGAGCAACTCGCGGCGGTGGTGGGCACCACCGGCTCGGCGATTTCGCGGCTCGAAGACACCGCCTACGCCGGGCACTCCCTCGAGATGCTCCTGCGGATAGGCGCGGCGCTCGGGCAGCGGCTCGAGATTCGCTTCGTACCGCTGCGGGCACGCCGCAAGGTTCCAGCGTAGGCCTTCATGCCGCCCGAGCGGCCCTCCGTCGAGGGGCGAACTCGTCCGCGGTCGCGCGAACGACGCGGCCGGACGTCATGGAACTCGAGGCGCCAGCCATCGCGCGGCGCTCGCTCCCGCTGACGCCGGCATCGACGCCCGGTTCGCCTGGCACGTGCACGATGACGTCGGCAGTCCGCTGCTGCGGCGTCGGGAGGTCGCGCGCGGGTGCGTGCGGGGACCGCTTCAGCCCAGCTTTTCGAAGACGACCCGTATCGAGGAGACAATGAAGTCGTCGATCAGCGCCGCCTTGCTCTTGAAGCAGGACGGGTACCTGCGGATCAGGTCCAGGTGCGACAGGTCCCGGACCTCCTCGTACTCGACCCTGCGCAACTGGCGCGAGCACTGCTCCCACAGTCCGCGGTAGCGCTCCAGCGACCAGCCGTTGACGTGCGAGAAGTCGATGGGCTCGAACCCCCGTTGCCGCGAGAACTCCTGCAGATCCGCGGGCGGGAACAGCACGTGGCAGTACGGCACGCGGATGGACCGGTAGACGTGCTGTCCGCGCGGGGAGAAGTAGAGCGGTCCGAACTCGAGGAGGACGTGCCCGCCCGGCTTCGTGACGCGCGCGGCTTCCAGCAGCACCCGGTCTGGTTGCGCGACGTGCTCGAAGGCGTCATAGGAAAACACGCAGTCGAAGCTCCCGTCCGCGAACTCCATGTGCGTCGCGTCCTGCCGGAGGAGCCGGGCGCCCGCGGCGAGCGCACGTGGGTCGAAACCTTCGTCGCGATTGTCCACGGCGGTGGCCTGCCTGCCCATGCGCTGCAGCTCGCCGCTCACCATGCCGTCCCAGCAGCCGAGCTCGAGCGTCGTCGTGGCGCGCGCTCCCCCGGGAAGGTGCAGGATCTCCCGGGCGCGCGAGTGTCCCCTGCGCTCCAGGTCGGCGGCGCCGTAGCCGTATTCCGGGACGGCGGGATAGCGCTCCTGCAGTTCGGGCAACAGCGCTGACGCGAGAAACTCCGGCGTCGGCGGCGCGTCATTGAGGATGCGGCGTGTGTACGGCAGCCAGGCTCCCTGCAGCGCGGTCTGCGCGGCGCGCAACTGCCGGACCGCGGCGCGGGGGACCAACTGTTTGACGAGGGCCCTGGCTGTCGGACTCATCGTTCCTGCCTTGCCCGTAACGCGCCAGCCGGAGAACCGAGCACCTGCCTCGCGACCTCCGCCGGCGGTCGCACGCCGTGCCCGGGGATCGCGACCGGGAACTCGCACAGCTTGAGGCTCAGCGCGTGGTCGGCCAGGTTGGGGCTGCGCTCGCGCAACTCCTCGAGCCGGAGGGCGAGCGCGTTCATGGTTTCGCTGATGTTGCGGCTGGAAGGCCTGGCGAACGACACGGCGGACATCGCGCGGCGCTCGGCGCGCACCACGCCGGGCTCGACGCCCAGGTCCTCGAGCACGTGCGCGATCGCGTCGGCGATGTTCGGCCCCGGCGCCAGGAAGTCGCGCACCGCAATCACAACGGCCAGCCTCGTGCGCTCGTTGACCAGCAGCACCAGGTGCTGCGGCCGCATCTGGAGCACCGTCGCGTACCAGTCGCCCAGGCGGGTATCGGGCGTGGGCGCGACGGACGCGTCCGGGGCGGACATGCGCTTCAGGAGCTTGGTCGTACAGCGGACGGTGAGCATGATGGATGCGCGCTCCCGCCCTCAGGGCGCGAGCAGCTCCCGGTAGTCAGCGCGGGACTCGACTTCCGGCATGGCGATCATCTCCTTCTGTATCGCGGGTCCGCACTCCGGGCACTTCATTGGCTGCGCCCTATCCTCTCGGCGCAGGCTCCGCGCCCACCTCCCACCTCTTGCCGCGGGACACGACCTCGAGCCGCGTGATGGTCGCCTTCCTTGCGTTGATCCGGGTCAGGCGTTCGGTCGGATAGCTTATCGCCAGTCTCCCCTGGGCCACCAGCAAACGGAGCAGGCGATCTGCCTGGGGGCCGATTGGGGCCGCAGCGTTCTCCCAACGCGAGACTGTCTCATCGGTGACTCCCATGTGCCTGGCGAAATCGGAGCCCGACCAGCCGAGGCCCTTGCGAAGGAAGCGAACCTCGTCCCCGGTGAACCGGGTCTCCTTCTCGATCAGCACCCGGGCGATCAGGCGGTGCAGTGCTTCGATCCGCTGGATCGAGACGCCGTGGCCACCGCACTTTGGGCAGCGACTGACTTTCACGCCGACCAGGGTGACGTACTCGAGGCCGCACTCGGCGTAGCGATAGTTCTCCTTCCGCGTCTTCATCGAGGTACCGCACTCGGTGCACTTCATTGGTTTGCTCCCCTCCTCCCGGCGCAGCCTGGCCCGCCATGCCGTCACGACAACCCGCTCGGACCCGGACCGCAAGGCCAGGACGACGGTGGCTCGGCTCGTCTCCACCCGGCACCGCCAGATCCCGTGCGCGTGCTCTCCGGGACGAACGACTCCGAAGCACATTCCCGCAGTCGACCGTGGTCAGGTCGTTGGCGAGCCTCTCGTCGCTCGAGTGCTTCGAGTACGCGAAGCGGCAAGCCTGGAGGATCTGCCGGATCAGCTTCTTCGCCCGACCCGGCGAGGGCATCCCTTCCATGATCTCTTTGAGGTTATGTCTGGGCTTGATTATTCGTCAACCACAACCATGAGGAGAACGGCTCCGTGGCCAGCGCCACCCTGCCTGCCGGCGCAGCTCCACAGACCCGCTGCCACACACGACACCACCGCGTAAGCATCGACCTCTCCCATGGCAGCGGCTGACTTTGCGCCCCCCCGCATCCGGAGAACCCGCCGCTCTCGGGAAGGGACGGCCCCGCCTCCAGGCTCTCGCCGGCCCGGGGGGAGGAAGCTCCGCGTCGCAGCCGCCTTCCCCACCACGGGCCCGTTCGACCCGCCCAGACCGAAGGCGAGCCAGGGCGATCACTTCAGGGTCAGTTGCAGCCGTTGGTGGTCATGCCGCAAAGTCTGAAGATGTTCGAGCGCATGTCCATCAAGAAGATCCGGGCCCTGGCGAACGAGGTGTTCGACGACCTCTGGATGTCGCTCCAGCAGTTCGCGCCCGCCATTCGCCGCCACGGCGACGAGTACTTCTCACGGGGGCTCGTCGGTCCGCTCGACTTCGCTCCCGGCCGCATTTCCGCCACCGTCCGAGGGTCGGCTCCCTACTCGACCGCATGGCTGCTCTCCGAATCGGGCTGGCGGTCCTCGTGCACGTGTCCGATCGGGCCGCACTGCAAGCACGCGCATGCGCTGGGCTCGAAGTTTATGGTGCAGCTCGACAACGGCGACGACCTGCCCACCGAGCTCCTGCACAGGGTGCTCGATGGCTTGCTCGAAGGGTCCGCGAACTTCGCGTTGGATGGCCTGCCCGGCCAACGCGTGCCGGCCCCGGCGCCACCACCACCGGTGACGTTCGAGGACCTGCTCGGCGCCCGCGATCCGCGCATCCGCAACGAGTTCTGCACTCGCATGCTGCTCGAGGCGGGCATCGTGATTGCACCGGCCGGACTGGCCGCGGTCCATGGCTGCTTGAACCAGCGCGAACCCCAGCTGATGGGCTGGCTCTTGACGCAGGAGATCGCGCGCTTCACCGGCGGGCCGGTACCGCCAGCGCTCGAGCCGTTTCGCGTGCGGCCCGACCTGGCGCGGGTCGCCGCCGAGACACGGCGCAACGAGATCGAGCAGTTCCTGATCGGGTGGGCCGGCTTGCGGACCCAGCAAGCCGAACGCAGCCTGCGCGTGCTGCTGGACCTGAGCCCGGCTCCCCGTGGCGGCTGCCGTGTGCGTATCGAGTCACGCCTGACCTCGGCACGCCTGAAGGACGAGCCGCGCGCACTGGAACAGCTCCGCGCACTGCAGTCGCAGGTCCGCTCGAACCCGGACCTGCTGACGCACGAGCACACCGAGCTCCTGAACGCGGTGGTGGCAACGGGCCTCGATCTGCAGTCGGCCGCGTATTCGGGCTACCCGGTGCGCAGCCGACGTGGTCCCATTGCCGATCTGCTGCACACCATCCTGCCCTCGCCCAACGTGTGCTGGAGCCACCTCCTGCCCTCCGACCTCGCGGCCTGCGGCGGTGTGACGCCGGGGGAGCGGGTGCGTTTCGAGCACGATCCAGTGCGCCTGCTGCCGACGATCGACCCCGGGGAGCAGGACGACGAGGCTTGCCTCGAAGTGGTCGCCACCTGGCCCGACGGCCGGCGGAGGCCGTTCACGCAACTGGTCGTCGTGAACGGCACCGACCAGCCCTACGCCGCAGAGCCTGCCTTCGTGCTGAGCGAAGGGGTTCTGTATCCGCTGGTGGAGTATCCGCCCGCGGAGGTCCTCCGCCTGATGGCCGTCACGCCCTCGGTGCCGATTCACCGCCGCGACGGCGCCGGCCTGGTGCGCGCGCTGGCCGCGGCACTGCCCGAGGGCACGCTCTCGCTCACGGCACTCACCGCCGTGCATCCGGTCGAGCCCGTCGTGCTGCTGCACCTGGACGACGACGACCGTCTGTTCATCCGCGTCGCCGCGCACACCCCGGGCGCCCAATGGCCAGCGGACCAGACGTCATCCACCACCGCACGTGTGTTCGAATACTCACCAGATGGACGCTGGCACGAGCTGCCGGGCGCGGCGCTGGCCCGGACGGACACCGGGGAGCTGACCGAGATCGAGCGCGACCCGCCACCCGACCCGGCCCGCCACGCCGAAACCGGGCCGCCGGCGCCAGGCGCCGGACATGCGTGGCTGCACGCGCCCGACCCCGCGAGCGTGGCCCCGGTCGTCGAGTGGTTGCGATCGCTCGGCGCGCAGCCGGCCTCCGCCGCGCTGCGCGGACGTTTTCGCTCGGACCACGAGGCGCCGGGCTGGATGATCAAGCTCGCCCCCCGCTCCGTGCCATTGCTGGCCGAAGCATGGCAGCGCCGTCCCGGTGGCGTGCGCTGGCTCGGCAATCGCGCGATGCTCGCCCTGCTGGGCCCCGGGCGCAGGCTCGTGCCCAGCATTCGCGCGCGCAGCAGTGGCGTCGACCTGCTGGCGGTTTCCGCCGAGTGGGAGGCCGAGGGACTCGCTCTCACCGACGCGGATGTCGCACGTCTGCGCGCGTCCGATGCGCCGTGGGTGAAGCTGAGCGGCGGCTGGGTGCGACGCGACGCGCTCGACATCCACGACCAGGTCAGCGACGTGCTGGCGGATCTGGGCGTCGAGCCCGGAGCGGGCGAGCAACAGCTCTCGGTGTGGCAGCTCGCACAGGCGCGCCCCGAGAGCCTCGCAGCGCTCGAGCGCATGGGAGCCGATCCGCAGGCAATCGCGGTCGTGCGCACGCTGCGCGAGCGGGTCGCCGCATTCGACGGCCTGCCGCGCTGCAGGATTCCCAGGGCGTTCGTCGGGGAGTTGCGTCCCTACCAGCGCCAGGGACTCGATTTTCTCGCGTACACCGCATCACTCGGCATGGGAGCCATCCTTGCCGACGACATGGGACTCGGCAAGACCGTGCAGGCGCTCGCGTGGCTGCTGCACCTGCGCGAAGGAGCGCCCAAGCCCGGCCCCGCACTGGTCATCTGCCCTGCTTCGGTCGCACACAACTGGGAGCGCGAGGCGCGCCAGTTCGCCCCGCGGCTGCGGGTGCTGCAACTGGCCCGGGGCGCGGACCGCCTCCGCCAGATGGACAGCCTCGCGCAGTACGACCTGGTGATCACCAACTACGCGCTGCTGCGTCGCGATGCGGAACGCTGGCGCGCCACCAGGCTGTTTGCGGCGATCGTCGACGAGGCGCAGCAGATCAAGAACCCAAGGGCTACCGTCTCACAGGTCGCGAGCGGGTTGAGCGCCACCCACCGGCTGGCGCTCACGGGCACGCCCATCGAGAACCGCGCGCTCGACCTGTGGAGCATCGTGCAGTTCGTGAACCCCGGATATCTCGGCGACCAGGCTTCGTTCGTGCGCCGGTTCGACCGCGCAGACGCTCCCCCACACGCAGGCCGTCTGCTCGCCGCCAAGCTGCGCCCCCTGCTGTTGCGGAGGCTCAAGAAGGAAGTCGCCCCCGAGTTGCCCGAGCGCATCGAGGAGCGGCGCGACTGCGAGATGGCGCCGGGACAGCGCAAGCTCTACCTGGCCGAACTCGCGCGGGCGCGCACCGAAATGCAGAGCCTGGCGGCGGCTGGCGGAGTGGGGAATCACAAGATCGAGATCCTCGCCATGCTCACCCGGCTGAGGCAGATCTGCTGCCATCCCCGGCTCGTCGGGGGCAAGGAAAACCTGGGCTCTGGCAAGTTCGAGGCACTGTTCGAGCTCCTCGAGCCGCTGCTGGCCGAGGGCCACAAGGTTCTGGTGTTCTCCCAGTTCGTGAAAGCGCTCGGGCTGGTGCAGGCCGAGATGGAACTGCGCAGGATCGCGCACCACCTGCTCACGGGCTCGACCATCGACCGTCCCGGGGTGGTGCGCGCATTCGAGCAGGACACGAACCCGTGCGCGTTCCTGATCTCGCTTCGCGCCGGCGGGACCGGCCTCAACCTGACCGCCGCGAGCTACGTGGTGCTGCTCGATCCGTGGTGGAATCCCGCCGTGGAAGCGCAGGCAATCGACCGTACGCACCGGATCGGCCAGGACCGCACGGTCATCGCCTACCGGCTGCTGATGCAGGGCACCATCGAGGAGAAGATCTGGGAGCTCCAGCAGCGCAAGGGCGACATCGCGCGTGGCGTGCTGGGTGAGGACGGATTTGCCCGCACGTTGGATCGCGAAGCGCTGGACTACCTGTTCGCGGAGGATTGAGAGGGCGGACCTCGGCGCGCCCTGCCCCGCGGCCCCGGTGCTCACGCGTGCAGCCTGCTTCAGGCCTGCTTCTGGAAGACGACCCGGATCGGCGGACGATGAAGTCGTCCGGCAGCGTCGCCTTGCTCCTGCAAGCAAGCGAGGTACCTGCGATCATTTCCAGGTGCGACAGGTCCCGGATCTCCTCGCACTTCACCCTGCGAAGACAAGGAACCTGGCGGTCGAACTCATTGCCCATTCTGTCCAGGAGACGGTGGACGTTCGGGTGGGGTTCAGGCGATCGCACGCGGGCCACCGCCGTGAAGGCTGGCGCTTGGAGAGCTGCCGCAACCGGAGAGAAGAGTCGCGCTCCAGCCCGGGCTCTCTTCTGGCCGCGGCGCGGGGCTTCCGTACCCGCCACGCGATCCGCTGGAGCGAACGGAACCACGATCGCGGATCGGGTGGAACGCGAGCACCATCCGGCTGGACGGCTGGAGTGGTGCGGATTGCGACGTCCACGAGGACAACACCGATCGTTTCGTTTCGGCGACGTTGACGGCCACGATGAGCGGATGGCTCGCCGCAACTGGCGCTCCGCGGCAGGGGACGGTCCGGATGTCCAGCGGCGTGCACCTCGGCGTCGTCGATCCGTTCCCGTTCATGCCCTGCATCCACTACCGGCTGCCCGGCACCCTCGTGCTCGCGATCCTCACCATGGTGACGATCGGCGGCGCCGGCCTGCTCAACACGCTGCGCTTCATTCTCAGCGCGCCGTCCACCCGGGCAGGCCTTCCCGGCGCGGATGAGGGCCCTCGCGGCGGCGGATCCGTCCACCTGCGCCGTGCACGCGCTGCGGAGCCTGCCCGTCAAGAACGCGGGACTTGCGGCGTGACGGGCGACAGCGCCTTCCGCGCGATCTCCAGCGTGGTCGCGAGGGTCGCCGCCGGGCTCCTGTCCCGCAGGACACTCTGGCCGGAATGCACGCCGGGGTCGCTCAACCGGCCGCCGTCGGCGTTTCGCGCGCTTTGGTCGACGGTTTCTCCGCGCTGGTCCGGCTGCCGCGGGCGGGCGCGGCATTCCTGCGTAGCTTGATGAAGTCGCCCCACCATGAGTTCCCCCACATACCGAGGATCTCGCCATGTCCAGCCGCCCACTCGTCGTTGCCGCGCTGCTGTGCGCGGCCGTGCTCCCCGCGATCGCCGCCGCGGGCACGCTCCCGGTCCCCACGCCCAATCCCGCGTTCATGGACACGAGTTGTGCCCCGTGCCGCGACTTCTACCAGTACGCCAACGGCGCGTGGCTCGCGACCGCCGAGTTCCCCGCGTCGTACAACTCGATCGGCGCCGGCCGCGACATGGCCGATCGCAACCAGGAGGCGCTCCGCTCCGTGCTCGAGCGCACCAGCGCGAAGGCGGCGACGGAGAAGGACCCGACGATCAGGAAGCTCGGCCAGTTCTACGGCCTGCTCATGGACTCGGCGCGCGCCGACCGCGAGGGCGCCGCGCCGCTGCAGGCGGCGTTGTCGCGCATCGCGGCCATCCGGACGCCGGCCGACCTGAGGAAGGAGTTCGCACATTCCTCGGTGGTGGGTATCCGGGGTGGCCTGCCGTTCCGCCTCGACCCGGAACCGGATCCCGCGTCGAGCCGCAACACCATCGGGCAGGTGGCCCAGGGCGGGCTCGGCCTGCCGGACCGGGACTACTACTTTCGCACGGACGAGAAGTCCAAGACGCTGCGCGCCGACTACGTCGCGTTCATGGGCAAGGTGTTCCAGCTGCTGGGGGACCCCGCCGAGGTGGCCACGAAGAAGGCGGCTGCGGTGATGAAGCTGGAGACCGCGCTGGCCGAGTCGTCGCTGACCGCGGTGCAGCAGCGCGACCCGAAGGCGCTGTACCACAAGATGACGGTGCGCGAGCTGGGATCGCTCGCTCCGGGCTTCGACTGGGTCGCGTACTTCGGCGAGGCCGAAGTCCCCGCGCTGGCCAGCGCCAACGCTTCGCTGGACGTTTCGATGCCGGGCTTCGCCCGCCAGTTCTCCTCGCTGCTGGCGACCACGCCGATGGAGAGCTGGCGCAACTACCTGGAGTGGCACTACGCCAGTTCGAGCCTCGGCTGGATGGGTCAGCAGTACTTCGACGTGGCGTTCGCGTTCCAAGCCAAGCTCATGGGCGCGAAGGCGCCGCAACCGCGCTGGAAGCGGGCCTCGCGGGCGGTCGACAACGCCATGGGCGAGGCTCTGGGCAAGGCCTACGTCGAGGAGAACTTCCCCGCCAGCTCCAAGGGACGCATGGTCGAGCTGGTGAACAACCTGCAGGCCGCGCTGCGCGACCGCATCGCGTCGCGGCCGTGGATGAGCGCAGCGACCAAGGCGCAGGCGGGCACGAAGCTGGCGGCCGTCCTCAAGAAGATCGGCTACCCCGACAAGTGGCGTGACTACTCGAAGCTCGAGATCGATCCGTCGCTGCCCGCGCTCGCCAACCTCGAGCGCGCGACCGAGTTCGACCGTCGCTGGCAGCTGTCGTTCATCGGCAAGCCGGTGGACCGCATGCTGTGGGGCATGACGCCGCCCACCGTCAACGCCTACTACAACCCAACGTTCAACGAGATCGTGTTCCCCGCCGGCATCCTGACGCCGCCACAGTTCGATCCGCGCGTCGACGACGCGGTCAACTACGGCGCGATCGGCATGGTCATTGGCCACGAGATGACACACGGCTTCGACGACGAGGGCCGCCAGTACGACGCCGACGGTAATCTCAAGGATTGGTGGACGCCCGAGGACTCGAAGAAGTTCGACGCGCTCGCCGACAAGGTGGTCGAGCAGTTCAACGGCTACGTCGCCGTGGACACGCTGCACCACAACGGCAGGCTCACGCTGGGCGAGAACATCGCCGACCTGGGCGGTCTCACGATCGCGTTCCGCGCGTGGCAGCTGTCGCTCAAGGGCAAGCCGGCGCCGGTGATCGGCGGCTTCACGGGCGAGCAGCGCTTTTTCCTCGGCTTCGCCCAGGCGTGGCGCAGCAAGATCCGCCCCGAGTCCATGCGCATGTATGCGCTCACCGACCCGCACTCCATGCCGTACTGGCGCGTGAACGGACCGCTGTCCAACATGGACGAGTTCCGCCACGCGTTCGGCTGCAAGGCCGGCGACGCCATGGTGCGCGCGGAGCAGATCACGATCTGGTAGCGGCGAAGCGCGTCGGAGCACAGAACAGCGCGAGGGCGGCGGCCCGAAGTCGGGGCCGCCGCCCTCGGCTGTACCGACGGTGGCGGTGCGGATCGGCGCGACTGCGGCGCGGCGAGCGAGACCCGGTGCTCACGCCCGGCCGCAGCACGATCGTCGTGCAGCACGCGCGGCGCTCGGTCGCTTCAGCGAACCGATCTGGCCGCCTGCGAGATCCACGTGAGCGTTGCCTCGGCATCGCCGAAGCCCTTGGTCGTGGACATGCGCCCCGATTGCGGCGAGAACACGACCAGCGTCGGGAACGCATCCACCTGGTAGCGCCGCTGCAGATCCTCGGCCTCGCGCGAGTTCCGGCCTTCCTCCCGCTGGCGATCGACGATCGACACCGGGATCACCGCGGTCTGCACGATCTGTGCGCGTGCCCCGTCCTCGAACACCTCGCGCTTCAGTCTCTGGCAGGGCCCGCACCAGTCGGCGTTGAAGTCGATCAGGATCGGCTTGCCGTTGCTGCGCGATTGCTCCACCGCGCTGGCATATGTGGTCCACTGCGAGTACTCGGAGCGCGGCTCGGCCGGCTTCTCGGCTTCGGCCGGTGCCGACGCGGTGGACTGGGCCGCGAACCCGCGGCCATTCGTGCTCGCGCGTCCGCTGAATCGTTCGCGTTCCGCAGCCGGCGACTGCTGGCCCGGCGGCGCCGTGGCGGGCACCGCGGGCGCCGGAGCGGGCATCTGTCCTGCCAGCCAGCCCACGCCGAGGCCGATCGGGAGCAGCAGCAGCGCCCACCAGGGCGAGAAGCATCGGGTGCTGGGAGTCGGCGCTTCGGACACGGGAACGTCCCTCCGATTCGATCGATCCACGAAGGCCGGATCGTGCGGCGGCCGCACCCGGCTCACCGCCCGCGCCTCGCCGGATCACGCATGCGCGTGACATGGGCAAACCGGCCCGGACGATCGCGGACGTTATCGGCCGGCGTCGCGCGCGAGGCCACGGGATGCTGCGCTGCCGCGCCGGCCGCGGCGCGCTCGGCCCGCCGCCGCCCGCCCCGCCACGGTCCCGCTCGACCACGCACACTGGAAGTTGAAGTGTGTCAGTCCTCAGAATGATGGGATCCCCACAGGGCCAGTTTTGCTGAATCATCCCCTTCCGCGTGACCAAGCGGACTCCTCCCCAGGAGGGTCCATGAGCTATCGCGAGGTCACGATGCTGGAGATCAAGGAAGTCCTCCGGCTGTGGTGTGCCGGGGTCGCGAAGAAGCGGATCGCGGTGCAACGCGGCCTCGACATCAAGACGGTCCGGCGCCATCTGCGCGAAGCGCGGAAGTGCGGGGTGTGGCCGGCGGGCGAGGGGCCGCTGGACGAAGCGGCAGGTCGCTGCCGTGGTGGCCGCCCAGCAACCCGGCTGGGGCCGACAGCGCGGCGAGGACTGGGCGGTGTGCGCCAAGGGGACCGCTTCGCGGCCCCCGCAGGACGCTGCCGGCCCATTACACCGTCGGCAGTGGGCTGAGCCTCTCCCGCTCGATTGGCCCCCGGAAGTGGCGGCAACGCTCAGGGCCAGCGCACGGTCTCGGACAAGCAGGCGGACCTCGATGTTCCAGTCGAGCGCCGCCTCGGTGAGATTGGCAGAGGTCACCAAGACGGACTCGCCGTCGGTGACAATCGCCTTCGCCTGCAGGACGCCACATGGGCCGTCCAGTTCCAGCGAACGCCAATCGAAGCAGACTTGCGGAGCGGCGGATCCGGGCCAGTCTGTGCCCTAGCCCGCATTGCGCATGAACCGCGAGCCGAGAGTGCGAGATGTGGGTCAGCCGCAAGAAGATCGGCCGGCCGGACCCACCTTCGGTGGGTACCCCGGAACCGTGTTGTCAACACGATGAGGACAGCGGCCGGTCGAGCTTCGGG
>CAIXRL010000781.1 GCA_903921835.1 Candidatus Eiseniibacteriota bacterium
AGCGGCCTCACGAGCCGCCCCGGCCGCCGCCGCCCCGGGCCTCGCACGCTCCTCCCGGTGCGGGCGCGGGGTGCGCGCCGCGGCGTGCGTAGCCGCGGGCTCGCGGGGCGCCGGAAGCGCCCTTTCGAAGCGCGGAATCCCCCGTCATGTCGTACGCCCAGGCTGCCGACAATCATGGGGTCCGGGTGCCGGCGCCCTCGCTGGCCGCCGGTGGCTCCCGGGCGCGTCCGGACGTTCCCTCGAGGTGATCCGCGCATGCGATTCGATCGCTCCTCCTTTGCCGCCCCGCGCGCCGCGCTTGCGCTGCTCGTCGCTGCTGGGGCGCTGGTTGCCGGGTGCGGCACCAGCAGCACGACCGTTCAGCAGGTGTCGAAGCCACTGTCCCGCGTCACGCTCGCCGTGCACGCGGACACGCTCGCCGTGGGCGCGCAGCGCCAGTTCGTCGCGACCGCGTACGGCCTCGACAGCCTCGCCACGAGCGCGGTCACGCTCGCGTGGCGAAGCACCGATCCCGCCGTGTGCACGATCGCGGGCACGGGTCTCGCGACGGCCGTCTGCGAGGGCGCGACGCTCGTCATCGCGAGCGCCAGCGGCAAGTCCGACACGGCGCGCGTGTACGTCAGGTCCGCGCTCGCCGGCTGGAACGAGCAGCACAGCGGTACGACGTACACCTTGAACGCCGTCCACTTCCTGCCCGACGGCCGCACCGGCGTCGCCGTGGGTGTGCAGGGAACCATCGTCATGACGACCGACGCGGGCGCCACCTGGAACCTGCGCACGAGCGGCACGAGCGCCGAACTCACCTCGGTGTGGTTCAGCGACGCCTCGACCGGTTGGGCGGTGGGCAAGGCCGGCGTCCTGGTCCGGAGCACCGACGGCGGTCTGTCCTGGGCGCAGCAGCGAGCGCTGCTGGGCACGACACTGAACCTGGAGTGCGTGCGCTTCGTGGACGCGCGGCACGGCTGGATCGTCGGCGGCACCACCGGCGGCTTCGTTGCGCGCACGCGCGACGGCGGCGCGACGTGGACCCCGACGAGCTTCGGCGGTGCGGTGTTCCACGGCGTTGCGTTCGCCGACACGCTGAGCGGCTGGGCCGTGGGCGAGGGCGCGGGTGCGGGCGTCATCAACGGCACCCACGATGGCGGCGCGACCTGGTACGGGGTGCAGATCTCGCTCCCCGGGCCGGTAATGCACGGCGTCGCTCGTGTGGGCAGCGCACAGGCGTGGGCCGTCGGCGCGCTGGGCACCCTCGCGACTGCGACGGCGACGGCGGAATCGCTCGCGTGGTCGCCCTCCAGCGCTGGCGCGAACTACACCTTCAACGCGATCCACATGGTCAGCGCGACGACCGGCTGGATCGCCGGCAGCAACCTGGACACCGGCGCCATCCTGGCGACCACCAACGGCTGGACGACGTGGACGTCGCAGGCGTCCGCGGGCACCGCGCTGAAGGGCGTCTACTTCGCCGACGGGCTCCGCGGCTGGGCCGTCGGAGTCGGGGGCCGCATCGTGCACACCTCGACGGCGGGCGCGCCGTAGGCCGAGGCGCATTCGCCGGCGAAGCGGCGAAGACGGTTCTTCACGCAGGTGCGCGAAAGCCCGCGAGGCCGCACCCTCGCGGGCTTCCGCGTTTCCGGGGGGCGCCGGGTTTGGATGTCGTACGATGTCCCGCGATGAACCGCGCGAGCCTTTCTGCGATGCCTTCGATGAACCCGCGTGAGCGCCGGGACGGCGTCCACGACCGTCGCCGCCTGCGCCTTCGGGCCATGCCGGCGCCCCGCACGTGATGCCGGGCCGGCGCGACGCGACGCTCCTGTTTGTCACCCGCTCGACCAGGCTGTTCGCGTACGGGTTCCTGTCGATCGTCTTCGTGCTGTACCTGGCGCGGATCGGCTTCGGTGGCCCCGCCATCGGGCTGCTTCTCGCGTTGACCCTTCTCGGCGACGCGGGCATCTCGCTGTGGATCACGACGCGGGCCGACCGCGCGGGGCGCCGGCGCATGCTGGTCGTGGGGGCGGTGCTGATGGCGGCGGGCGGGCTCGCATTCCTGCTCACGCGTCGCGTCGAGGTGCTCATGCTGGCGGCCATCGTCGGCGTGATCAGCCCGAGCGGAAACGAAATCGGGCCATTCCTGTCGATCGAACAGGCGGCGCTGTCGCAACTCGTTTCGGACCGGCAGCGCACGCGCGTCTTCGCGTGGTACAACCTCGCCGGCTCCGCCGCGACGGCGCTGGGCGCGCTCGCCGGGGGCTGGCTCACGCGCTTCGCGCAGCTGGGCGGGATGAGCGACCTTGCCTCGTATCGGGTGCTGCTGGCGTGCTACGCGATCGCGGGCGCGGTCCTCGCCGCGCTCTTCACCCGGTTGTCGCCCGCGGTCGAAACCACGCCCGCGGAGCGGCGAGTACCGCTCGGCGCGAGGTTCGGGCTCCATCGCTCCGGGGCGGTGGTGGCGCGCCTGAGCGCGCTCTTCGCGCTCGACGCCTTCGGCGGCGGGTTCGTGCTGCAGAGTGTGATGGCGTACTGGTTCCACGTGCGTTTCGGCGCCGGCACGGCCGCGCTGGGCAGCCTGTTCTTCGGCGCCAACGTGCTCGCCGCGATCTCCGCGCTGCTGGCCCACCGGATCGCCGCGCGGATCGGACTCGTCAACACGATGGTCTTCACGCACCTGCCCTCGAACGTGCTGCTGGTGATGGTGCCCTTCATGCCGACGATGGCCTCCGCCATGGGGGTGCTCCTCCTGCGCTACGCGATCTCGCAGATGGACGTGCCGACGCGGCAGTCCTACACGATGGCCGTCGTGGCCCCGGACGAGCGCGCGGCGGCAGCGGGGGTCACCGGTATCGCGCGGTCGCTCGGGGCCGGTCTGGCCCCGATGATCGGCGGTGCGTTCCTGCTCACGGGTGGCGGCGCGCCGTTCTTCGTGGCCGGCGGGCTCAAGATCGCCTACGACCTGCTGCTCTACCGGGCCTTCCGAAGGATGCCCGCGCCGACGGATCCTGATCCCAACCCGGGCGATTCGTGAATCGCCCGGGCTGCCCGATCCGGAGAGAGGGCGCCCAGGCGAGAGCACTCGTCCGTGCCCGGCGTTGACGCTGCCCGCAGGAAGGGCGACCGTGCGGGTTCGCGGGGTGTGTCCCGCACGGTCACCGCCAGGTGTGGTTCTGGCTCACGGCTCGCCGCCGTGCCAGGCGGATTCGGCAGGAAGGAGTATCCCATGAGGTTGTTGCGCTTCGTTGCGCTGGCGGCCGCGGTATCACTGGCGACGGCGGGCCAGGCGTGGGCTGGCGCCCACGAGTACCTGAACCCGAACTTCGCGGCGATCGCCCGCGAGCACAAGACCCTGGCGATCCTCCCGTTTACGGTCACGATCGCCCCGCATTCTCAGAGTGGCTGGGACAAGGGTGGGTATGGGTCTGGTTCTCGCGCGCAGACGTCGGCCCAGCTCGTCGACGGAAAAGGACGGCTGTTCCAGAAGATACTCTGCGAGTTTCTCTCCCAGCGCCTGATGCAGAAGCCGATCCGGAATGCCGGCGCCGTGAGCATCCAGGATCCCGATTCGACGTTGGCGCTCCTGCGGGGAGCCGGGATCTCGCTCGACAGTCTGCAGTTCCACGGGAAGGATGAAATCGCGAGAGTGCTTGGTGTGGACGCCGTCGTTTCAGGATCGGTCCATGAGCCAAAGCCAACCCTGAAGGATGTGACCCTGTCGTCCGTGATCGGAATCTTCGACGAGCTGGTACAACGCGTCCTCGTCGTGGTGACGGTTTACAACGGCGGGGATGCCCAAGTGCTCTGGAGCTATGATCGCTGGGATAGCGGTACCGATCGCGCCGACAAGTTGCCCAAAGTCGTCGAGCGGATGGTCGAGTCCCAGCTGAAGAAGGCCGCCGCGAGCATCCCCTACGCCAAGTAGGAGCGAATCGAGCGGCTCGCGCGCCCCGGGCGCCTGCGTGCCCCACGAACAGGCCTCCCGTTCGGGCCGCCCGGCGGGTCCGGGCGGCGCCGTCCACGAGCGGGCCCCCGCGCTGGCGCATCGCCCCGGGCGGCCGATGCCGTC
>CAIXRL010000782.1 GCA_903921835.1 Candidatus Eiseniibacteriota bacterium
CATGCCACGCACTCTGACGGACAGCACGACCCGGCGGAAGAGTGGGCGTCAGACGACGGATACAGTGAACCCGTGTCCACGCTGAACACCCAGCAGGCTTCCGCGCGCCCGTTTTCCGACTACGCGGCGCTCGACGCCGAAACGCTTCGCCGCCGCACGTGGGACGCGAAGCAGCGCCTGGGCAGCCGTCTGGTGGTGCTCGGGCATCACTACCAGCGCGAGAGCGTGATCGAGTTCGCGGATTTCCGCGGCGATTCCTTCAAGCTCTCGCAGCTCGCGGGGCAGGCCGGCGAGGCCGAGTACATCGTCTTTTGCGGCGTGCACTTCATGGCCGAGTCCGCCGACGTCCTGCGCCAGGGCCACCAGACCGTGATCCTTCCCGACCTGAAGGCCGGCTGCTCGATGGCGGACATGGCCGCGATCGCGGACGTGGAAGACGCCTGGGAGCTGCTCGTGGCGGCGCACGGCGACACGTTCACGCCCGTCACCTACATGAACTCGACCGCTGCGCTCAAGGCCTTCTGCGGCGCGCGCGGCGGGGTGGTCTGCACCTCGGGCAACGCCGGCGCGGTGCTGGACTGGGCGTGGCGGCAGCGCCCCGGCGTGTTCTTCTTCCCGGACCAGCATCTCGGACGCAACAGCGCGTTCGCGCTGGGCGTGCCGCTCGAGCGCATGGCCGGGTGGGACTGGCGCGCGGCCGACCCGCGCACGGCCAACGCGCGTGCGCTCGACCCGGCCACGCGGATCGTGCTGTGGCAGGGCTTCTGCTCCGTGCACACGCGGTTCACGAAGCAGCAGGTGGACGACGTGCGCGCGGCGGACCCCGCGGTGAAGGTGATCGTACACCCCGAGTGCGCGTTCGACGTCGTGCAGGCCGCCGACCTGGCCGGCTCGACCGAGTTCATCATCGAGCGCGTCCGCGCGGCGGCGCCCGGGACGCACTGGGCGATCGGCACCGAGATCAACCTGGTGCACCGCCTGGCGCTGGAGCACCCGGAGCAGCAGGTCCGCTCGCTGCAGAAGAACGTCTGCCCGTGCGCGACCATGAACCGCATCGACCCGGCGCACCTGTTGTGGGCGATCGAGAACCTCGCCGAGGGCGCCGTGGTGAATCCCATCCGCGTTCCCGACGACGTGCGCCGCGACGCGCGCGTCGCGCTGGACCGCATGCTCGAGCTCAAGGGCGACGGCGCCGTGCGTGGCGCCGACCTCGCCAGGGACTAGGAACCGAAGAACCGCATGAATCCCACCCGTGACGATGCACCGGAAGCCAGTCTCGTGAACGTCGGTGAACCCGGCGCCAACCCCGCCATCGGGGTCGTGGGCGCGCCCCGCCCCGCCGTGCCGCAGCGCGTGCCGCTGGCGCCGCGCACGAAGGGTTGCGGCTCCGGCGCGGGCGCCGATGCCGGCGCGCCGGGAGAGTTCCGCCGGCTGCCCAGCTGGCTCAAGATCCAGCTGCCCGGCAAGGGCGAGTACGCCGGGACGCGGGCGCTGCTGCGCGAGAAGCGCATGGTGACCGTGTGCGAGGAGGCGCGCTGCCCCAACCTGGGACACTGCTGGGAGCGCGGCACCGCCACGATCATGATCCTGGGCGAGCTGTGCACGCGCCGCTGCGGCTTCTGCGCGATCGCGCCGGGCAGGCCCAACGGCTACGTGGACTGGGACGAGCCGCGCCGCGTCGGCGAAAGCGTCGAGGTGATGAACCTGCGCCACACCGTGATCACGTCCGTGTGCCGCGACGACCTGAAGGACGGCGGCAGCACGGTCTTCGCGCGCACGATCGAGGAGATTCGCAAGCGGTCGAAGACCGTGATCGAGGTGCTGATCCCGGACTTCCGCGGCAGCGTGGAGGATCTCCAGCGCGTCATCGACGCGCATCCCGAGGTCATCAACCACAACGTCGAGACCGTCGAGCGCCTGCACCCGGTCGTGCGGCCGAGCGCGCGCTACGAGCGTTCGCTCCAGGTCCTGCAGCGGGTGAAGGCCAGCGGCACGGGCATCAAGGCCAAGAGCGGCATCATGGTCGGCCTTGGCGAGACGCCCGACGAGATCGTGCGCACGCTGGAGGACCTGCGGGCGCACGACTGCGACCTGCTCACGATCGGCCAGTACCTGCGGCCCTCGCAGTACCACCTGCCGGTCGTGGAGTACGTGCACCCGGACCAGTTCGCCGAGTACGCGCGCATCGCGCAGTCGCTGGGCTTCGAGAGCGTCGCCAGCGGACCGCTGGTGCGCTCGAGCTATCACGCCGACCTGCTCGCCGGCACCGTCAAGCCGGGCGAGGACAGCCGCTCGGGCTGAAGCGCTCCGAAGGCGCGGCCGCCCCGACGCAGGGCGACGAAGCATCCACTGCGACGCGAAACGGCCGGCCCGGGACTCCCGGACCGGCCGTCGCGCTCAGCGGCGAAACGCTACTCCTCCGAGTCCAGCCACTTCTTCCACGCCTGCTCGTTGAACGGCCGGCCGAGGAAGTCCGAGACGAGCTGCGCGGCGGGCTTGGCTCCGCCCGGCGCGAGCACGGCCTCGCGATAACGCTTCGCGACGCCCGGCGCGAGCAGGTGGTCCTTGTCGAACTGCGAGAACAGGTCCTTCGAGATCACCAGCGACCACATGTACGTGTAGTAGACCGCCGAGTAGCCGTCGAGGTGCCCGAACGCGCACTGGAAGTGCGTGCCGTCGATGAACGGGAACGGCTGGTACTTCTTCACCAGCGCCGACGTCAGGTCGTCGGTCCTGACCGTGCCCGGATCCTTGTCGTAGCACCCCAGCGACAGGCCGGCGTAGACCATCTGGCGGCGCACGTCGAGGCCCTTGCCAAAGCTGTTCGCGCGGTTCATCTGGCGCACCAGGTCCGCGGGGATCGCCTCGCCCGTCTGGTACTGCTTCGCGAACGTCGCGAGCACCTCGGGGCTGCGCATCCACTCCTCGAGCATCTGCGAGGGCGCCTCGACGAAGTCCTGCTCGGTCGAGATGCCGGCGATGCCGCTCCAGCGCCCGTGGCTCGCGAACATGGTATGCAGCAGGTGGCCGAACTCGTGGAAGAACGTATCCACGTCGTCGAAGTCGCACAGCCCCGGATCGCCCGCCTTGCCGCCCTGCAGATTGCAAATCAGGGCCGCCTCGGGAATCTGCCTGCCGGCGATGCCGGAGCGGATGCCGAACTGCGCGGCATGCTTGTATTTGTTCGCGCGCGGGTGCATGTCGAGGTAGAAGCGGCCCGCGAGCTTGCCGCCGTCGTACAGCTCGTAGCACTCCACCGAGGGGTGCCACACGGGCACGCCGTAGACGCGCTTGAACTGCACGTCGAACAGCCTGCTCGCGATGTCCAGCACGCCGGCCTCGACACGGTCGTAGGGGAGGTACGGGCGGATGCTCTGCGAGTCGAAGCTGTATTCCGACTTGCGCAGTTGCTCGCGCAGGTACGGGTACTCCCAGAAGTTCACCGCCGTCGCGGCGGGCTCGGTCTTCTGCTTGAACGCCAGCAGCTGCCGGTACTCGCGGGCCTGGCGATCGGCTGAGGCGGCGACCACGCGGTCGATGAAGTCGCGCGCGTTGGCGGCGGTGCCCACCATCTTGTCCGCGGTGATGTAGTCGGCCCAGTCGGGGAAGCCGGCCAGCTGCGCCAGCTCGTAGCGGCGCGCGCGCATGCGGTCGAGCACGTCGAGGTTCGCCGGCCAGGCGCGGTTCTGGTACACCATGTACAGCCGGTGCCGCAGGTCGTCGCTCTTCGCGTACTGCATCGCCGGCAGGTAGTCGGTGTAGTCCACGGTGAGCGTGATCTTGCCGTCGGCGCCGGGCTTGTGCGCGGCGACGTAGTCGGCGGGCAGGCCGTCGAGCTCGGCGGGCGTGCACTGGACCGTGCTCTTGTCGTCGCGGATGTTGCGGGCGAACTCCTGGCCGATCAGCACGAGGGAGTCGTTCAGCGCGGTGATCTTCGCGCGCGTCGCCTCGTCCTTGTCCACGCCGGCGAGGTGGAAGTCACGCAGCGTGCGCTTGACCAGGTACTGCGTCGGCGCATCCGCCCCCGAGGCGTCGAGTGCCGAGACCGCCTCGTACACCTTGTGGTCGAGCGACAGCTCGGTGGCGTACGCCGAGACTCCCTCGCTGGCCTTCTCGGCCGCCGCGCGGGTCGCCTTGTCGGGGTGAACCTCCTGCATCAGCCCGGACTGCGAGCCCGCCATGTCCAGCAGCCGCTCGGCCTCGTTGAACGGCACGAGCGTGTTCTCGATGGTGCGCGGCCCCTTGACCGCGAGCAGCTTCGCCACTGCGGCGCGGGCGCGGACGAGGCGCTGCTTCTGGATGGCGGCGAAGGCCGCCCCCATGGGCTTGCCCGTGTAGAAGGGGGCGTTGTCTCCCACGGCGGCGGCCGGGGCGGGCGCGGTGGCCTTCACGGGCGCAGCCGCCGTCGCGGGAGCGTTCGCCTTCGCCGGTGCGGCCGCGGGCGGCGCGGCCAGCGCAGGCTTCGCCGGGGCGGCGCTCTTCGCCGCGGGCGCGGGCGCCGCGGCGGACAACATGGGGACGAGTAGCGCGAGCAGGATGGCTCGCGCGAGCAACTGCGGGCGCACGGGGTTCACATGACCTCCTGGGCGAGTGGGTACTTGCGTCCGCGCCGCGGTGGCCGGAATCTTCCGGGCGGCGGGCGCATCCATCCGGATAGCGGTGGGCGGAGCCTAGCCGAGACCCACGCGCACGACCAACCCGGGTGGCGCCAACTGCTGCCGGACGAGGGGAAACCCCGGACCGGCGCGGCGCGGACGACCATCCACGAGGTGTTCGCACGACCGGGGGATCAGGGTATGACCGCATCGCAGGGCAAGGTGGCGCTGGTGACGGGTGGCAATCGCGGTATCGGGCGCGGGATCGCCGAGGCGCTCGCCGCCGACGGCGCGACCGTGGCGCTCACCGCGCGCGATGCGGGAGCGGCAGAGAAGGCGGCAATCGAGATCGGGCACGGGGCGCGGGGCTACGCCTGCGACGTGCGCCGGCCGGAATCCGTGGCGGCGCTCTTCCAGGCGGTGGACCGGGATCTCGGCGGCCTCGACGTGCTGGTGAACAACGCGGGCGTCGGCCTGTTCGGGCCCGTTGCCGGGATGAGCGTCGAGGACTGGCTCACGGTGATCGAGACCAACGTGAACGGCGTGTTCTTCTGCACCCGCGAGGCGCTGCCGCGCATGAAGCGGCGCGGCGGCGGCTACGTGTTCAACGTCTCATCGCTCGCGGGGAAGAACACGTTCCCGGGCGGTGCCGCGTACAGCGCCAGCAAGCACGCCGTGAACGGCTTCAGCGAGACGCTGTTCCAGGAGGTGCGCGAGGACGGGATCCGTGTCACCTACCTCATGCCCGGCAGCGTCGCGACCGACTTTGGCCGCGGATCGGCGGCGAAACAGGACTGGGCGCTGCAGCCCTCGGACGTCGGCGAGATGGTGGTGGACCTGCTGCACACTTCGCCGCGCGCGCTGCACAGCCGCGTCGAGATGCGGCCCGCCCGCCCGCAGAAGCGCCCTTGAGGGTCACGCGCTTCGCATGCGGTCAGGCGTCGGGATCGTCGGGGCCGATGCGGCGCCGCAGCGCGCCGCTCGACTGCCCGGCGTCCAGCTCGATCTCCACGAACGTGCCGGGCAGGAAATCCACGGACCCGCCCGTGAGGGCGCGGGCGAGTTGCGCAATCAGTGGCAGGTGGGACACGACGAGCACGCTGCCGTCGGGCAGGCCCCGTGACGCGAGTGCCTCGAGCGCGTCGGCGGCACCGGCCTCCGGGGCCAGCTGGCGCAGCTGGACCAGCGGCGTGCTGGAACCCAGCTCGCCCAGGACAATGGTGGCCGTGTCATGAGCCCGCTTGAGCGTGCTGCTGTAGGCCGCGACGGGCTTGCAGCCCTCGCGGGCCAGCCGGCGGCCCAGCGCGGCCACGTACGCCTCACCCTCGGGCAGCAGCGGCGCGTCCGCGCCCTGGCCAGAGGCGCGGCCGTGGCGGAGCAGGCAGAGCAGGATGGCCATTCGCGCATCATGGACGGACGGAGCCCGGAGTCAACCCGCATTTGCGCATGCGGCGCGGGCTCCGATAGCCTCTAGCGACTGAGTCGCCCCCCGGTCCGCGGCCGTCCCGCCGCGCCGGGCACCCCGGAGAAGCCACCGCCCATGAGCCTCTACCTCGATACCCTTCGCGAACGTGTCCTGTTCTTCGACGGCGGCATGGGCACGCAGGTGCAGGCCCGCGAGCTGAACGCCGAGGACTACGGCGGCAAGCGCTGGGAAGGGTGCATCGACTACCTGAGCCTGACCCGTCCCGACGTGCTCGAGTCCATTCACGACGCGTACTTCGACGCGGGGGCCGACGTGGTCGAGACGAACTCGTTCCAGGCCTCGCGCACGCGGCTCGAGGAGTGGGGGCTTGCCGGCCGCACGCTCGAGCTCAACCGCGCCGCCGCCGCGAACGCCCGCCGCGCCGCCGATCGCTGGGCCGCGCGCGATGGCCGGCCGCGCTTCGTCGCGGGATCGATCGGGCCGTCGGGATTCCTGCCGTCGTCGGAGGACTCCGAACTCGGCCGGCTCTCGCTCGCGGACCTGGTGCCCGCGTTCGCCGAGCAGGCCCACGGCCTGATCGAGGGTGGCGCGGACGTGCTCATCCTGGAGACCTGCCAGGACATCCTGGAGATGAAGGCGCAGATCATCGCCGCGCGCGAGGCCATGACGCGTGCGGGCCGCCGCGTCCCCATCCAGTGCTCGATCACGCTCGATCCGACCGGCCGCATGCTGCTCGGCACCGACTACCGCGCCGCGCTCGCGACGCTCGAGGGCATGCAGGTGGACGTGATCGGGCTCAACTGCTCGACCGGTCCCGACCTGATGCGCGACGCCATCCGCCACCTGTGCGAGAACGCGTCCGTTCCGGTGCACTGCATTCCCAACGCCGGCCTGCCCATCAACGACGGCGGCCGCACGCTCTACCCGATGACACCGGAGCCGTTCGCCGAGTCGCTGCGCGAGTTCGTCGCGGATTTCGGCGTGAACATCGTCGGCGGCTGCTGCGGCACCACGCCCGACCACATCCGCGCCCTGGTGCGGGCCGTGGGTCGCGTGGCGCCCAAGGCGCGGCCCGGCCGCGGGCCGTGGTGCGTCTCCAGCGGCATGACCGCGGTCGCGCTGCGGCAGGCGCCGGCGCCACTGCTCATCGGCGAGCGGCTCAACACGCAGGGCTCGCGCAAGGTGAAGCGTCTCGTGCTGGAGGGCACGCTCGACGACCTGGTGCCCGTCGCGCGCGAGCAGGTCGAGGGCGGCGCGCACGTTCTCGACGTCTGCCTGGCGCTCACCGAGCGCACGGACGAACTCGAAATGATGCGCGCGCTGGTGAGGAAGCTCTCGCTCAGCGTCGAGGCGCCGCTGTGCATCGACTCGACCGAGCCCGCGGTGATCGATGCCGCTCTGCAGGCGTGCCCCGGCTCGGCCATGGTGAACTCGATCAACCTCGAGAACGGCCGCGAGCGCATCGACGCCGTGATGCCGCTGGTGATGCGCTACGGCGCGGCGGTGATCGCGCTGACCATCGACGAGTCGGGCATGGCGAAGACTGCCGCGCGCAAGCTCGAGGTTGCACGCCGCATCCACGACATCTGCACGCGCGAATACGGGCTGCCGCCCGAGCGGCTCATCTTCGACGACCTGACGTTCACGCTCGCCACCGGGGATGCCGAGTTCGCCACCAGCGGCATCGAAACGCTGGAGGGCATCCGCGCGATCAAGCGCGAGTTGCCGGGGGTGCTCACCTCGCTGGGCGTCTCGAACGTCTCGTTCGGGCTGGGCAGGGAGGCGCGCGCCGTCCTGAACAGCGTGTTCCTCTACCATGGCGTGCAGGCCGGCCTCGACGCCGCCATCGTCAACCCGGCGGACATCATTCCGTACGCCGAGCTGACCGCCGATGACCGCCGGCTCGCCGAGGACCTCGTCTTCCACCGCGACCCGCAGGCGCTCGCGAACTACATCCAGCACTTCGAGGGGCGCACGCCGGAATCGCGCACGAAGGAGGACGACGCAGCCGAGGCCGCGATGTCCGTCGAGCAGCGCATCCACTTCCAGATCCTCCACCGTAAGCCTGCGGGGGTCGAGGCGCTGGTGGACGAGGCGGTGCGCGAGCGCCCCGCCGTTGCGGTGCTCAACGAGGTGCTGCTGCCGGCGATGAAGGAGGTCGGCGAGAAGTTCGGTTCCGGCGAGCTGATCCTGCCCTTCGTGCTGCAGAGCGCCGAGGTGATGAAGAAGGCCGTCGCGCAGCTGGAGCGCTACCTCGAGCGCAAGGACGACTCCAGCAAGGGGCGCGTCGTGCTGGCCACCGTGTTCGGCGACGTGCACGACATCGGCAAGAACCTGGTCAAGACCATCCTGAGCAACAACGGCTACACCGTCGTGGACCTGGGCAAGCAGGTGCCCGTGCAGCGCATCGTGGACGAGGCGCGCAGGGAGAACGCCACCGCGATCGGGCTCTCGGCGCTGCTCGTCTCGACCAGCAAACAGCTGCCGATCTGCGTGCAGGAACTGCAGCGGCTCGGGATGGAGATCCCGGTGCTCATCGGCGGCGCGGCGATCAACCGCAACTTCGGCCGCAGGGCGGCGCTCGTGAACGGCGAGACCTTCTACGCGCCGGGCGTCTTCTACTGCAAGGACGCGTTCGAGGGGCTCGACGTCATGAACGTGCTCACGGACCCGGTGGCGGGACCTGCACTGGTCGAACGCGTGAAGCGCGAGGCGTTCGAGTTCAAGATGCGCGCCGCCGACCTGGAGCAGCGCTCCGCCGCCTCCGGCGCGGCGCAGCGCGAGTTCACCGTCACCCTCTCGCGCGACCACGCGATCCCCGCGCCGCCGTTCTGGGGCGCGCGCGTGACGCCGGTGCAGGACGTATCGTTCGCGGGCGTGTGGGCCGGCATGGACCTCAAGACGCTCTACCGCCTGCA
>CAIXRL010000783.1 GCA_903921835.1 Candidatus Eiseniibacteriota bacterium
CCGCCTGCGAGCGCGATCTGCGCGTCCTCCGCTGCGAAGCTCGACCGGCCGCTGTCCTCATCGTGTTGACAACACGGCTGCGGCGCGGCCGGCCGATCTTCTTGCGGCTGACGCGCATCTCGCACTCTCGGCTGGCGGTTCATGAATGATCCGGGCTAGTGTCCCGGGTAGAGGTTCCACATCGATTCGGCCGAGGGATCGTGGCCCCGGGCTGCGTTGCTCCTCCTCGACGTATCTCGCAACACGACTTCGTCGTCGCGTCTTGCCGGAGCCCACGATCCCCCGGCTGAAACTGCTGCGTTGCCTCCGGGACAGGACGTTGGATTGACGTGTTCAGGCGCGTCCCACGTGCCTGGCCCGGCCTCGAACGGGAAGGATTCATGTCGCTCGCACACCTGATGCAACAGCGCCGCGCCAGGATCGCCGCGTGGAAGGCGCTGGGTTGTGATCCCTACGCCTACCGCTTCGAGGTCACCCACCATGCCGCGGACCTGCACGCGCGCGGCGAGGCCGTCACGACCGAGCTCGGCGAGCGGGTGCGCATCGCGGGCCGGGTCATGACCGTACGCGGGCACGGCAAGGCGGGCTTCGCCCACCTCGTGGACGCCACGGGCCGGATCCAGGCCTACTTCAAGAGCGATGTGATGGGGGAGCAATTCCGGCGCTACGAGCTGGTGGACGTCGGCGACTGGATCGGCGTCGAGGGGCCCATCTTCCGCACGCGCACGGGAGAGATCACCGTCCGCGCCGACCAGGTCGAGCTGCTCGCCAAGTCCATCCGTCCGCTGCCCGAGAAGTGGCACGGGCTCACGGATCCGGAGACACGCTTTCGCCAGCGCTACGCCGACCTGTTCGTGAACCTCGACGTGCGCGAGACGTTCCGCCGCCGCTCGCGACTCACCTCCGGTATCCGCGCGTTCCTCGACGCCCGTGGCTACCTCGAGGTCGAGACGCCCGTGTTGCAGCCGCTCTACGGCGGCGCATTCGCGCGGCCGTTCGTGACGCGGCACAACGCGCTCGACGTCGAGCTCTACCTGCGCATCTCGAACGAGCTGTACCTCAAGCGTCTCATTGTCGGCGGGCTCGATCGTGTCTACGAGTTCTCGCGCAACTTCCGCAACGAGGGCATGGACCGCTCGCACAATCCCGAGTTCACGCTGCTCGAGTACTATCAGGCGTTCGCGGACGTGAACGACATGATGGAGCTGACCGAGGCGTTGGTGTGCGAGGCCCTGCAGGCCGCCTGCGGCACCCTCCAGGTTCCCTACCAGGGCCGCACGCTCGACTTCAGCCGGCCGTGGAAGCGCGTCTCGATGCTCGACGCGGTCAGCGAGAAGGTGGGCGAGAGCGTGCACGACCTCGATCCCGTCCGCCTCGCCAGGCACGCCGCGCGCTTCGACCTCCACCCGCGCGCGGGCACCGGCGCGGGCGGTATGCTCGACGAGCTGTTCTCGACGCTCGTGCAGCCCGAGCTGCAGGACGCGGCGTTCGTGGTGGACTTCCCGATCGAAACCTCGCCGCTGGCGCGCGTGCACCGCGGCAACCCGGCCGTGGTCGAGCGCTTCGAGCTGTTCGCCGCCGGCATGGAGCTGGCGAACGCGTTCAGCGAACAGAACGATCCCGACGCGCAGCGCGCGGCGTTCGAGGCGCAGGGCGCTGCACGTGAGCGCGGCGACGACGAGGCGCAGGCGCTCGACGAGGACTACCTGCGGGCGCTCGAGTACGGCATGCCGCCCACGGGTGGCGTGGGAATCGGCATCGACCGGCTGGCGATGCTGGCGACCGACTCGCGCACGATCCGCGACGTCGTGCTCTTTCCGCAACTGCGCCCCGAGGAGGGCAGGCCGGTGGCGGACGATCTCGAGGACGTGGAAGACGAGGCGCCGCCCGCGTGAACCTCCCCCTGTGGATCGCCGCACGCTACCTGCGCAGCAGGCCGACGAGCGGTTTCATCACGCTGCTCACGGGGATCTCGGTCGCCGGCGTGGCGCTGGGCGTCACGGCATTGCTCACGGTGCTCGCGGTGATGAACGGTTTCGAGGGCGAGGTGCAGACGCGCATCGCGGGAACGGACGCCCACGTGATGCTGCTCGGCGACAACACGGCCGGCGTCGAACGTGGTGAGGCGCTGGCGGAGTCGATCGCCCGGCAGCCGGGCGTGGCGGGGTGCGCGGCGTTCACCTACGCGAAGGCCATGGCGTTCCGCGAGGGCGTCAGCGAGGGCGTCGTGGTGAAGGGGGTGGACCTGGCGCGGGAGCGGCGCGTCACGACGATTGCGACGCACATCCGGCCCGCGCTCGATTCGATACCTCAGAGGACCCTGAGCGGCGAGCCCGGGATCGTGCTCGGGAGCGAGCTGGCGGCGCGGCTCGGGGCCCGGGTCGGCGACCGCGTCCTGCTGGCGACGCTGCGCGGCGACCCGAACGCGGCGTTCGGATACGCGCCGCGCCTGAAGGCGTTCCGGCTCGTGGGCGTATTCACGTCGGGTCTCTACACCTACGACTCGAGCGTGGGCTTCACGTCCATCCCCGCTTCGCAGGCGTTCTTCGAGCTCGGTGACCGCGTCACGGGCGTGGCGATCCGGCTGGAGGACATGTTCGACGCGCCCGCGGCCTCCGAGCGCCTGCTTGCGGTGGCGCATCGACCGGGGCTGCGCGCGAACAACTGGATCGAGATGAACCGGAACCTGTTCACCTGGATGAAGCTGGAGAAGGCGGTGATGTTCATCATCCTCGCGCTGATCGTCCTCGTGGCCGCGTTCAACATCGTGAGCACGCTCTTCATGGTCGTGCTCGAGAAGCGCAGGGACATTGGCGTGCTCAAGTCGATGGGGGCGACGCCGGGGTTCATCCTGCGCGTCTTCCTGCTCGAGGGCCTGCTGATCGGCGGGGCGGGGACGCTGCTCGGTGCGGTGCTGGGCGGGAGCCTCATCGCCGTGCTCGAGCGTTTCCCGTTCGTACACCTGCCGGGGGACGTGTACTTCATTGAAACGCTGCCGGTGCGTCCTGAGGCGGGGGATTTCGCCGCGGTCATCCTGGCCGCCGTCGCGCTCTGCCTGGTCGCGGCCCTTTATCCGGCCTGGCAGGCGTCCCGGATGGACCCCATCACCGCCATCCGGCGACAGACCTGAGTTCCAGGGTGAGGAGAAGCGCTCAAGTGAATGCAGTTGTGACAAATGAAAGCAACACCCCGGCCCTGGTTGCGACCGGCCTGCGCAAGGTTTTCGCCGGCCCACGCGGTCCGCTGGAAGTGCTCTCGGGAGTGGACCTCGTGGTGCCCCGTGGCATGCTTCTGGCAATCGTGGGAGCGTCCGGGGTCGGCAAGAGCACGCTGCTCAATATCCTGGGGGCTCTGGACCACGCGACGTCGGGAACGCTGGAGATCGCGGGTCAACGGGTCGAAAGCATGGGTGAACGGGAGCGCTGCCAGTTGCGGGCGGCGCGCCTGGGTTTCGTATTCCAGTTTCACCACCTGCTTCCCGAGTTCACCGCCGAGGAGAACGTCATGATGCCGATGCTTCTGGCGGGGCGGGATCAGGCTCGCGCCCGGGAACGCGCGCGGGAGGTGCTCGGGCAGGTCGGCCTGCGTGAGCGCGAACTGCACCATCCGTCCGAGCTCTCGGGCGGCGAGGCGCAGCGCGTCGCGGTGGCGCGGGCGCTGGCGTGCGATCCCGAGCTGGTGCTTGCGGACGAACCTTCCGGGAATCTGGACGGGGCGTCCGCGGCGGGACTTCACGAGACGCTGTCGTCCGTCTCGCGGGAGCGGCATCAAACCGTGGTACTGGTCACCCACAACGACAGGCTCGCGGGGCTTGCGGACCGCGTGATGCGACTGGAGTCGGGCCGGCTGATCCCGGCCTGAAACTGAGGATCCCATGCTCTGCCAGATCTGCGGCAAGAATCCCGCGACGGTGCACTTCACCGAGATCCACGACAATCACATGTCGGAGATCCACGTGTGCGAGCGCTGCGCCGAGGAGAAGGGCATGCACGCGTCGGCGCAGCAGCACAAGTTCGAGATCGCCGACCTGCTCGCGGGCATGGTGGACTCGATGACCCAGACGGACGAGGAGCGCGTCGGCCACGTGCAGTGCCCGCGCTGCGGTATGCTCTACTCCAGTTTCAAGGAGACGGGGCGACTCGGCTGCGCCGAGTGCTACGCCGCGTTCCAGTTCCAGCTGCGGCCGCTGCTGCGACGCATCCACGGCGACACGCGCCACCGCGGCAAGACCCCGACGCGCGGGTCCGCCGGTGCGGCGCGAACGCGCCAGATCCAGCGCCTGCACGACGACCTGCGGCGCGCGGTCGAGCGCGAGGACTTCGAGAAGGCGGCGACGATTCGCGACGAGATCCGCACCCTCGAGGCCGAGCTTCAGGCCGAACGCGCCGGTGCGGAGGGACGGTCATGAGCCCGCTCGCCCCGCGCGACATGGACGAACTGTTCGCCTCTCCGAGCCCGTGGCTGCTGGGCGAGGGGCCGCACGCCGAAATGGTGCTCTCGACGCGCATCCGCCTCGCGCGCAACCTCGACGACGTGCCGTTCACGCATCGCGCCCGCGAGGAGCAGCTCATGGGCGTGCTCGCCAGTGTTTCGGCCGCGGCGCAGGGTTCGAAGTCCTTCGCCGACGGACTGCTGCTGCGCATGAACGAGGTCGCGCCCCTGGACCGGCAGGTGCTGGTCGAGCGCCACCTCGTGAGCCACGAACTCGGCGACGGCGCCCGCCCGCGCGGGATCCTGATCGCGCCGGATGCGCGCCTGTCGCTCATGATCAACGAGGAGGACCATCTCCGGCTGCAGGCGCTCACGCCGGGCTTCCAGCTGGCCGAGGCCTGGGCGCTGGCGGACGGGGCGGACGACGAGCTGGATCCGGCGCTCGAGTTCGCGTTCAACGACGAGATCGGCTACCTGACCTCGTGTCCGACCAACGCCGGCACGGGGCTGCGCGCTTCCGTGCTCATCCACCTGCCGGCGCTCGTGCTGCTCGAGGAGATCCAGCGCGTCCTCAAGAGCATCATGCAGGTCGGCCTCAACGTGCGCGGCCTCTATGGCGAGCACAGCGAGGTCATGGGCAACCTGTTCCAGATCTCCAACCAGACCACGCTGGGCCGCAGCGAGCGGGACTCCATCGAGAGCCTCGAACGCGTGACCCGGCAGATCATCGAGACCGAGGAGCGCGCCCGCGAGCGGATGATGCGGGATGCCCGCGTGCAGATCGAGGACAAGGTCTGGCGCGCGTACGGAACGCTGCGCTACTGTCGTTCGATTCACGCGCGCGAGGTGATCAATCTGTGCTCCGCGGTGCGGCTGGGCGTCGCCATGGACGTTCCCGCCCTGTGCCCGCTGCGCGTGCTCAACGAACTTCTGGTGCTGACCCAGCCGGCGCACCTGCAGCGCATGCACGGCTCGGAGCTCGCGCCCGCCGATCGCAACATCGTCCGCGCCGGGTTCGTGCGCGAGCGGCTCGCCGCCGCCGAGCGCGAATCCGGGGTGAACCCCTAGGGAAAGGAGACGCCGGCGCGCCTGCGCGCCCCGGCGGAACACGCATGCACGACAAGTTCACCGAACGGGTTCGCAAGGTCATCTACCTCGCACGCGAGGAAGCGGCGCGGCTCCAGCACGACTACATCGGCACCGAGCACCTGCTGCTCGGCGTGATCCGCGAGGGCGAGGGCATCGCCGCGACGGTGCTCAACAACCTCGGCCTGGACCTGGACCGCATCCGCCAGGAGGTCGAGAACATGGTGAGCGCCTCGGGTGGCACCATGACGATCGGCGAAATTCCGTTCACCCCGCGCGCCAAGCGCGTGCTCGAGCTGGCCGTCGAGGAGGCCCGCTCGCTGGGGCACAACTACGTCGGCACCGAGCACCTCCTGCTCGGCCTCATCCGCGAGGGCGAGGGCGTGGCCGCGAAGGTGCTGCTGGAGCTGGGCGTGGACCGCAAGCGCGTGCGCGAGGAGACGCTCAAGCTCCTGGGCGGCACGCCGTCGTCGTCCCCGACCGCCGAGCGCGGGGAGGAGCGCCCCGAGACGCCGGCACTCAACCAGTTCGGCCGCGACCTCACCACGCTGGCCCGCGAGGGCAAGCTCGACCCGGTCATCGGGCGCGACGAAGAGATCCGCCGCGTCATCGAGATCCTTTCCCGGCGCACCAAGAACAATCCGGCGCTCATCGGCGAGCCGGGCGTGGGTAAGACTGCCATCATCGAGGGGC
>CAIXRL010000784.1 GCA_903921835.1 Candidatus Eiseniibacteriota bacterium
AGCGGGGCGCGAGCGGGCGAGCAGGCCGCGAGCGGCAGCGCGAGCGCGGCGGTCAGGAAAGCGTGGCGGATTCGCATGGGCGGAAACGTAGCCGCTCGCGGGAACGGCCGCGTCCGCACGAGGTCAAGCCTCGCCGGACACGGCCGTCCCGGAGCCGGACGCCGGGCGCGGAGCGCGGTCTACCAGCGCTGGCGTGCCGTGTAGGTGAGCACGACCTCGCGGCCCGCGGGCACGTCGATCCTGAACTGCAGGGTCGCCGAGTCCTTGCGCGTCGAGGGATGCGACTGCTTGAGCAGCACGGTGTCGCCGCCAAGCCCTTCCTCGACGACGATGCTCACCGGGATCGGCTTGCGATTGCGCAGCCGCAGCTCCACGTCGAACTCGCGCTCGCGGTCGCTGACGCGCCGCTCCGCCAGCTGGTGGCGCTCGGCGGCGAGGTCGAACGCGTAGCCGAGGTCGAGCGTGCGCTTCTCGTCCACGGGCGTGTGCTCCACCGTGGTCTCCCCCACGAACTGCAGCGCGCCCGCGTCGTCCGCCTGGAAGCAGCGCACGCGGCCCGCGGGCAGCGGCACACCGGGACCGTCCTTCTCGGAGTTCACGATCTCGAGCTGGCTCACCACGCCCCGCGGATCGCCGCGGTAGACGTAGCGCGGCGCCACCGTGACGGGCCGGGGGTCGATCATCACCAGGCTCTGCGTCTCGCGATCGCGCAGCGTCGCGGGACCCTTGAGCGTGTAGAGGTGGTAGTCGGCGAAGGAGGCCTCGCTCATCGCGTCGTCGGGCGCGGCCGCGCCGACCGTCATGGCGCGCATCATCATGGGCATGGCCTTGGGGCTCGGCGCCGCGGCGCGCGAGGGCTCGCCGGCCACCAGCTTGAGCGCCGCGTCCACGTAGTCGCGGCCGGTCGTGTTCACGACCTGCACCACCGCCGACCACACGGCGCGCGTCTCACCCGTGCGCACGAGCGTGTGCTCCGCGGTCCACGACAGCCCTCCGGTGAGGTAGCTCAACTCGGCCGCGACGTCACCGTGTGCGCCCTCGAGCACCGCCTCGATGGCCGGCCTGAGCGCCAGCGCGCCCGAGGGCTTCGCGAGCTGAACCGCCTCCACCGCGGCGCGAGAGAGCGTACTCAGGCCGCCGTCGTCGGTGCGCACCACGAGCCAGCTGCCGTCGGCCGAGAGCAGCGTCCCCTCGACGGCGCGGTCGCCGCGCGAGAGCACGCGCACGCGCTGCCCGCGGGCGTGCTCGATGAGCCCGTCGCCGGTCGCGACGTCCCAGCGGTACGCGAGCCGGCGCAGCCGCCCGCTCGCGGGAGCCAGGCGCACGGACGAGAAGTCGAGCTGGGTCGAGATGTCCTCGAGCCGCAGCGTGTCACGGGCGGCGCGCACGGACAGCGTGCGGCTCTCGCGCACGAACCCGAGATCGTGCGTGTAGATCGTGACGCTGGGACCGGCCGTGGCCGGAACCGCGAGCGTGAGCGCCAGCAGCAGTGGCGCGAGGGCTGGAACTCTCATGACACCTCCGTGGGGGGCGGCCCCTGCCCGGCGCATTCGCGAGCCCGCGGCCCGGAAAGGCTCCGGGCAGGCGAACCGCCGGATCGTGGAGAACATACGCCATCGCGCGCCGCGTATTCCGCGGCACGCCATGGCCGGAGCCATCAGCCCTGCGCCGGGGGCGCCGTGGCGCCGCCGAACCGCTCGATCTCGTTGCACACGTGCTCCGCGAACGGGATCGCGCACGTCCAGCCCGGCGAGACGGCGTTGAGCACGTGGAACGACTTGTCGTCGCCCTCGACGCAGAAATCCTGCACCAGCGTGCGCTTCGCGGTGTCCACGAGCTGCGCGCGGATGCCAGGCTTGCCCCAGCGCACGTAGTCGTCCGTCTTGATGCCGGTGGCCAGCGATGCGGCCTGGGTGACCAGGTGCGGCCGGTAGTACTTGCGCATCTCCTCGAGCGCGAGCCCGCGGAAATCGAAACCCGCCCGCAGGAAGAGATTGGCGCTCATGCCGAGCGCTTCTGCCAGTTCGGAGAAGTGGAAGTTGCCGCTCCAGCCGTATTGCTCGCGCCACAGGCAGGGAATCGCGGTGGGCCCGAGCTTGGCGTGACCGTCCACGGTCACCGTGACGTGGACGCCGAGGAACGGGTTCTTCAAGTTGGGCACGGGATAGACGTTGGTGCGGAACGCGCCGGCCGGCTCGCTCGAGTACAGGTAGAGTCCCTTGAACGGCAGGATGCGATAGCGCTGCGAGAACCCGAAGTCGCGCGCGACCTGGTCGGCGTACAGCCCCGCGGTGTTCACCACGTAGCCGCACGCGAGCTCGCCCGCGCTGGTGACGATCGTGCCCGTGCGTCGGGAGAGGTAGCGCGTTGAGGGCAGGATCGTGACGCCGAGCGCCTGCGCGTCGGCGACCATGCTGCGCATCACCTCGGCCGGGTCGACGGTGGCGGTGTTCGGCGAGAACAGCGCCTTGCGCAGGACCTTGATGCGCGGCTCGATCTTCAGCGCCTCGGCCTCGCTGAGTTCCTGCAGCGTGACGCCGTTCAGCGTCCCGCGCCGCAGCAGTTCCTCCAGCCCTTCGAGCTCCCGTTCGTCGCGCGCGACGACCAGCTTGCCGCAGCGATTGATCCGGAGCCCCTTCGCCTCGACGTACTCCTTCATGCGCTGGTTGCCCTGGCGCGTGAAGCGGGCCTTGAGGCTGTCGGCCGTGTAGTAGAAGCCCGCGTGCAGGACGCCGCTGTTGCGACCACTGGCGTGCAGGCCGGGCTGCGCCTCCTTTTCCAGCAGGACGACGCTGGCGCCGGGATGGCGCCGCTTCAGTTCGGTCGCGACGTTCACGCCGAGCACACCGGCGCCGATCACCGCGAAATCGGCAGAGTTCACTTTGGTGATTCCTCGCTGTCATTCGGGGGGATGGAGAGTCCGGCCGAATCCCCCGACCTCCGCACCGCATCAGCAGGTTCTCGATGCGCTTGACCCTCCCACTCTCGAGGAGAACCGATGGGATCGCCTACCCGGTCGAATTCATGAGCCCGCAGCCTGAAGTGGATCCAAGCCGGGGAAGATAGCACCTCCGCTCCCGACGGTCGCGGCCGGGCCCGTTCTGCCGCTGCGCGTTCGATTCCGCGTCGTCCGCGGTTCGCGACGGTTCCAGAGCCGCATCCCTCGTTGCCATTCGCGCTTCGGAAATGCAACCAACAGGTGGGTGGAATGACGACGCCGACACTCCAGAGGCTCCTCAGTGTTCTGCCCGCGGTCGCCTGCCTGGCACTGCTCCCGCTGTCCGCACGCTCGGGAACGGTCCCCGCGAGTTTCGTGGACGAGAACGCCTTCCCCGGCCAGACGTTCACGCTGCCCGTGCAGCTCGTCTTCCTGCCGGACGGAAGCCGGCTCGTGGTCGAAAAGGCAGGCGTGATCCGGACGGTCACCGCGACCGGCCTCAAGCTCCCGACGCCCTTCATCGACCTCAGCGCCAGAGTGCTCTCGAACGACGATCGCGGACTGCTCGGCGTGGCGATCGATCCCGACTTCGCCTCCAATCGCTGGGTGTACATGCTGTACACCGTCGATCCGGACAGCAATGGCGTCGACGACAACATCCCCGCGTTCGCACGGCTCGAGCGCTACCAGGCGAGCGCCGCGAACCCCGCAGTCGCGGACCTGTCGACCCGCCAGATCCTGATCGGCGGCGGCTTTGCCGACGGCATCCCGGAGCCGCCGCGCAACATGCACCACATGGTGGGCACGCTGCGGTTCGGCGCGGACAAGACGCTGATGATCGGCTCGGGAGACGGCGCCAACGCCGACATCGCCGACGCCGGCGGCACCGATCCTTCGTTCGGCCCCGGACTCATCGCTCCCTCACAGGACATGGGCGCGTTCCGAGCGCAGTCGCTGAACAGCATGAACGGAAAGCTGCTGCGCGTGGACAAGGAGACCGGCCTCGGTCTCCCCTCCAATCCGTACTGGGACGGCAACGGGAGTTCGACCCGCTCACGCGTGTGGCTCTACGGCCTGCGCAATCCGTTCCGGTTCGCGTTCCGCCCCGGCAGCGGCAGCGCCAGTCCGGAGCTGGGCCGGCCGGGCGTGCTCTATATCGGGGACGTCGGCTGGAACCAGACGGAGGAGTTCGACATCGCCCGCACCGGCGGGATCAACTTCGGGTGGCCCTGCTTCGAAGGCCCGTACGGCAACGCTCCCTACCAGTCGGTGACGACCACGGCGTACCCCGACGCCAGCGTGCTGTGTTCGGCGCCGCTGAGCCCGGAGAACCCGGCCGCCGGGACGCCGCCCGTGTGCTGGTGGGACCACTCCAGCGGCAGCCTCTCGAGCCCCGCCGGCTGGGTCGGCAACTGTGCCATCGGCGGCGTGTTCTGCGCGGGGCTCAACTACCCGGCCGCCAATCAGGGCCTGTACTACCTTGCGGACAATGGCGGGGGCTGGATCAAGGCGCTGCATGTGGACGCGAATGACCATCTCGTGAGCGTGACGGATTTCGTCACCGGCGGGGGCGGTCCGGTCGACGTGGAGGCCGATCCCACGAACGGCGACCTCTACTACGTCGACATCAATACCGCGACCGTACACCACGTGCGGTATGCCCCCGGCGAGCCGGCGCCCGTCGTCAATGCCTCGGTCACCCCCACGTCGGGCGCCGCGCCCCTGACGGTGACGCTGACGGCCTCGGCGTCCACCGACCCCGACGGCGATCCGCTGAGCTTCCAATGGACGTTCGGGAACGGCTCCGGCTCGCACCGTGCCGACACGACCTTCACGTACGCGACCGCCGGCTCGTACACGGCCACGGTCGTCGTCACCGACGGGCACGGCGGGACGGCGGCGACGCAGTTCCCGATCACGGTCGCACCGACGACGACGCCGGGCAGGATCGCGCAGCCGGTCACCGGATCGCTGTTCCTCCAGAACCGGTCCGTCTCGCTGATCGCGAGCCCGGTCGACACGACCGTGACCCCGGCGACCTACCGCTGGGACGTCGACCTCGGGCACAACAGCCTGTTCGTGCCTTCGGTGAGCGTGTTCTACGGCCGGAACGCCGCGTTCACACCGGTGGCACCGAACGACGGCGGCCAGTACCACTTCCGCATCCGCCTCACCGTCACGCAGGGGCTGGCCTCGATCTCGGACACCGTCCGGATCTACCCGCGCGTCAACCTGACCGCGACGGCCATCGCGTTCAGCCCGTCCTCACCGGGCCCGGGCTCGAGCATCGTCGTGACGGCGAAGGTGCACAGCAACGGCGACGTGGGCTCGCCGATCGTGGCGTTCCAGGTGCTCGAGGGCGCGACCCTGCTCGCGAGCGGCACGGTCGCGCCAATCCTCCAGGGCGACAGCCTCGCCGTCAGCGCGCCCGTCGGCGTGCTCGCGTTCGGCGACCACGCGATCCGCGTGATGGTCGATCCGGGCAACACGCTGGTGGAGGTCGACGAAACGGACAACACGGCCTACGGGACGGTGACGGTGGGCGGGCTGATCGCGGCGTACGGCATGGACCAGGGCTCGGGCACGACGCTGGCCGACGCGAGCGGGCACGGCATCTCGGGCGCGATCGCAGGCGCAGCCTGGATCAACCCTGGCATGTACGGACGCGCGCTGTCGTTCAACGGCGCGACCAGCTACGTGGACCTGGGCAACCCGCCGCTGATGGGAACGACCGGCAGCATGACGTGGAGCGCGTGGGTCCGGCCGGAGACGACGCCGCCCGATGACGGCATCATTCTCGGACGCTCCGATGACCCGGCCGGATGGCAGCTGAAGACGACGCCGGACACGGGGCCGCGCACGTTCGGCATCGCCGTCCTGGGCGCCCCCGGCTTGCACACGCAGCGCTACGGCAACACCGTGGTTCAACTGCACACTTGGTACCACGTGGCGGCGGTCTACGACGCGACCGCGCGCACGCTGGACCTCTACGTCAACGGCGCGCTCGACGACGGCGTGCTGGTCGGCGTGGTGCCTCCATCCCAAACCGACACCGGTCTGCCGGGGACGATCGGGTGCAGGGTGGGCGGCTACTACTTCGGCGGCGTCATCGACGAGGCCCGGATCTACAACCGCGCGCTCGTGCAGGCCGAGATCCAGGCCGACATGAACACGCCACTCGCCGGGGCGTCCGTGGGCGTGCCGGGCCCGGGGACCACCGGGCCAGCCGCGGCGTATTCGTTCGGGATGGGCGGCCCGAACCCGTTCCGGCGGCAGGCGACCCTCACCTACTCGATCCCCCGCGCGGGGCGCATCCGGCTCCAGGTCTTCGACGTCTCGGGACATCTCGTTTCGACGCTGGAGGACGGCCTCCGGCCCGCGGGCGAACACACGGTGACGTTCGAGCCGAGGCGGCTGGCCAGCGGGCTCTACATCTGCCGCATCGAGGCGAGCGGGTTCACGGCCTCGCGAAAGCTGTTCCTGCTGCGCTGAAACACGATGAGGACAGCGGCCGGTCGCTCTTCGCAGCGGATGGACGCGCTGATCGCGCTCGCAGGGGCGGGCTCATGAATCGTCCGGGTCAGTACAGCGCCACCCGGGGTCTCTACACGGTGGTCGTCGCGGCCGCCTCGCCGGTCAGCATCGCGCGCATGCGGGCGAGCACCCTCTCGCGGCCGTACGGGGCTCGCACGCGATCGCGCCCGAGGGCGCCCAGCCGCCGGGCGCGCTCCGGGTCCGCGAGCAGTTCGGCGCAGGCCGTGGCCAGTTCCGCGGGGCTGCGACGCAGGAGGATCTCGCGCTCCGGCGCGAGTTCGATCCCCTCGGCGCCGAGACGACCGGGACGCCATGGCTCGCAGCCTCGGGGATCTTCACGCGCGTGCCGCCCCCCGACTGGATGGGACAGCAGAACACGCGCGTCCTGGCGTGGTGCGTGTCGAGGTCGGGCACGAAGCCGAGGAGCTGGACGCCCGCCGGGGGTGTGCGATAGCCCGGGATCTCCTCGGCGCGCGGCCCGGCGATCAGCAGCCGCGCCTCCGGCCGCAACCGCGACAACTGCGGCCATGTCTCGCGCACGAGGCGATCGACCACGACCCGGTTGGGCGAGTAGTCGAACGTGCGCACGAAGAGGACGTTGGGCTCGGCGCTCAGCGGCTGGCCATCGTCGAGTCGTTGACAGGTCCACGCGATGCCGTGGTACAGTTCCTCGCAAGCTGGGTTCTTGGAGTCGGCGGAATGCGCGTCACGACGCGCACGTTCCACGACACAGGGCTTCTTGTGTTTCACCGTTTCACGAAATGCAGCAGCTGGTCGGTGCCCGACAACGGTCCTTGGGAGACTTCGCCCCCCCCGTCCGCACTTCGCGGACCTCTCCGTCAGGCCGAGGCCGCCGCGACGGACCGGGACGCGGCACTTCGCGATGCGGACCCGGGATCCGGTCGAGCGGGACAGGATGGCGGCAGGTCGAACTTCGCGGGGGATGACGCGTGGGTCGCGCTCGCGGGCCGCGGGCTCATCGATGGCCCGGGCCAGCACGTGGAGGTCGGCATGGTGAGTGTCATCATCTGTACCTATAATCGCGCCAGCATACTGGCCACCGTGCTCGAGGACCTTCGTTTGCAGGTGGTCGACGGCACGGACTGGGAAGTGCTTGTCATAGACAACAACTCGTCCGATCACACCAGGCAGATCGTCGAAGCCTTCATCCCGCGTTCGCCCGTCCCAACCCGGTACATCCTGGAGTCCCGGCAGGGCAAGTCGTTCGCGTTGAATACGGGCATAGCCGCCAGCGCGGGAGATGTGCTCGCATTCACCGATGACGACGTGCGCGTCGATCAGAACTGGGTCACGGCCATTGCGACCGCCTTCGCGCAAACCCAGTGTGATCTCGCAGTCGGGCGTATTCGTCCCATCTGGCCGGGGGCCCGGCCAGCGTGGTATGTCACTTCCGGTCCATACTCGATCATGGCCATTGCAGGCGGGTTTGACCTGGGTGAACAGATTATTCCGACGAACCGGCCTCCCTTCGGCGCCAACATGGCGGTCCGCCGTACGATGATCGAGCAACATGGAGGCTTCCGCGCGGATCTGGGGCCGCAGGGCACTGCAGCCGGGCTGGGGGAGGACACGGAGTTCGGGGAAAGGTTGATTCGCGCCGGCGCTCGATGCGTATATCTTCCGGCCGCGATCGTGGACCATCTTGTTGAAGCACGGCACTGCACGAAGCGCTACGTCCAGCAGTGGTACTTCCACTTCGGGCGCAGTGCGATCCAGAAGAAGGGCCGTCCAGCAGGCCGTCTGGTGTTTGGCGTGCCGCCCTACCTGCTTCGAGATGCATTGCGCTGCGTGGTCAACGGGCTCTTCTCCCTCGACCCCGAGAAACGTCTTTTGTATCGCTTCCGGTGCTTCATGGTCTGGGGCAGCATCGTTCAGAGCCTGAGGATGGCACGCTGACCCCACCCGAAGGGTGATGGACGTCGCGTTCGGGTAGTTCCGCTGCGCCGGAATGCTCGGCGCGATCCCGCCATCGCCCGGCCCCGTCCGTGAAACTCCGGGCTTGGCTCGGGCTTGGGCGGAGCACAGCGTTGCGTGAGCGGGGTTCGGGGAAGAACCCCTCACGGCGCGGCGGGCTCACCTCGCGTGCGCGGGGCGCACCGGAGATGAACGATGGCGTCGCCGTCGAATGGCGCGCGAAGGGTGAGATGCCCCCCGCCGCGGACGCTGTGCGAAGGCAGGACGAGCCCCCGCTGGGGGTCGATCCACTCGACGTCCATGACGCCCACGACGGCCGACAGATCGAGCTCGACCCGCTCGTGGAAAGCGGGGCCGGGCACCGCAAGGAGAAGTCTGCGAAGACGCCCCGGCCTCGACGGCAGGTAGGCGAGATACTCCTGCCCCGGTGCAGCGAGACAGTAGCCGGAGGACGCCAGTGCCCCCATGGGGCGCAGCGAGGGCACACCCACGCGCCCGGCAACCGCACGCGCGTACCCCATGGCGATACGCACATCTTCCCATTCGGGCGCGGGGAGCGAGATCGTGGAGCGATGATCGGACGCGGCCAACGGCCAGGCAGGGAGGTTCCCGCGGATCCGGGTCCGGTAGGGATCCATGAAGAGGGTGTTCAGGCCACGGAAGTAAGTCCTCCATACCCAGGCGGGGCTCCCGCCGATGCCCCAGAGGTGGTCCGTGTCCGACAGCACGACCTTGTCGCGGGATGTGGAGGGCGGCGGGCTCGACTCGTACGGATCCGCCGCGTCGTCCTCGGGGGAGATCCAGTCCGCGGGACCGTGGAAGAGCGGAGCGTTGCCACGGCCGTCGGGAGGCCATACCGCCGTCATCCCGACGGGGTGCCGCATGCCCCGGGCCGCTTCGAGTTCGTGGAGTGTGCGGATCATCCCGTACTCCCACTCCACGGCTTCGGGCGGACTTTCGTTGCTGATCTCCCACAGGACGTTGTCGAGATCGCCCAGTGTCTCGACCGTCTCCCGTAGATAGGCCTTCTGCAGCGCGGTGACCAGCTGGCTGACCGAGTAGATGCGGCCATATTCGCGGGTGCCGAAGGCCTCGGCCAGGAGCAGGGGCTGCAGCAGCAGGACGTTGCCGACCGTGAGGCCGAACAGGGCGGCGCCGACCAGCAGCGCGATCTTGCCGGCGGCGAGGGCCAGGG
>CAIXRL010000785.1 GCA_903921835.1 Candidatus Eiseniibacteriota bacterium
AGGTCCCGTAGCCAGCGGAGGGATCCCATGGGGTCGCCAATCCCGTGCTGGCATCCAGCGCCGCGATGCCGCTGCGGCTCTGACCGCCGATGCTGGTGAAGTTGCCGCCCGCGTACACCGTCGTGCCGCCCACCGCGAGGGAGAGCACCCCGGCGTAGCTGCCGCTCGCGGAGGGATTCCAGGGGGTCGCCAGTCCCGTACTGGCATCCAGCGCCGCGATACCGCTGCGGCTCTGCCCGCCGATGCTGGCGAACGAGCCGCCCGCGTACACCGTCGTTCCGCTCACCGCCAGGCACCCCACACCGCCGCTCGCCCCCGGATTCCAAGGGGTCGCCAGTCCCGTGCTGGCATCCAGCGCCGCGATACCGCCGCGGCTCTGCCCGCCGATGCTGGTGAACGCGCCGGCCGCGTACACCGTCGTGCCGCTCACCGCGAGGGTCCCCACGAAGTTGTTCGCAGCGGGATTCCATGTGTCCAGTGTCATATCGGCGCGTATGTGAGCGAGGTTCCCGCGGGGCACTCCAGCGACGGATGTGAACCCTCCCCCGATGTACCACCCACCGGCGCCGTCCGGAGCGGAGCAAGCCACCCCGCCCGTCACCTTGGGCCAGTTTGCAACCGGCACGCCCGAGCCCGCATCGATTCCAACAAAGGAGCCGGTGTTGGGGCCCACGTAGGCGAACTGCCCCCCGATGTAGATCGTGTTCCCCGACGTGGCGATGGCGTACACCACGCCATCCGTCACCCACATGTTTGGATCGATCTGCGAGCCATCTGCGGCACCTGCCACATGCGAGGACTGCGGGCCGCGGAGATCCGCCGCCGAAGAGCCGGGCGTGACGATGCTGCCCGCGCGAGCCATGCGCAGCGCGCGATCGTGCCGCCACGGAGCGACTCGCGCGTCGCCTGCGGCCTGCCCCAGTCGCGTGTGCGTCACAGGCGCCAGGTCCATCGGGCCGGGAGCCGTCACCTGACTGCGGGCTACATTCGGTGCCGCAAGCAGGAGCGCCAGGAGCGGGAGCGCCCCGGCAAGGGAGCGGAGCAAGCGTTGCGGCTTCATGGGCGGCCTCTCGAGATTTGAGCGCATGCGGCGGGCACACGCCAAGTATGAACTGTACGCTTGTCAGCGCAATCCGTGCGCGACTGTGCGTCCGTAGCCCCGCGAGTCTACTCCCCTCGCCGAAAGCCTGCCGGACTTCCTCGCCCCAGAGCGCCGCATCAGCGCCGCCGCGTCTGGTCACGCTTCCTTGGGGCAACTCCCCGGCAGCCCGCGCGGCCGGGTACCCGGCGGAAGAGCGCACGCCTCGAGAAGGCTGCCCCCGCGCGCGAGGCCACGCTCCTCAAGAAGGAAGAGCGGAGACACAAGGGGCCCTGGCGCTCGCCCGTGTCACTCCCGTCCGCAGCATCGTAGCGTGAGAGACGATCCAGCCCGGCCGGTCGAGCGACTCCGCCCCGACGGGACGATCGAACGCCCCACAGGGAGGTTCCACCGTGATGCCGCCGGGCCCGGAAGGCTTCGTCATTCAAACGCCGTGCTCGCGGCCCTCTGGCTGATCGGGCTGCTGGCAGGATGCGGGCACCGGCGTGCTGCGTTTCCCGCGAGTTTCGCCACCGGGCCGTCCCACTTGCACGGGGTGGGGACTTGCCCTACAAACAGCAGCGACGTGCGGGCTGGACGTGCTGACGCCCGCGCGGGCCGTTTCCATGCCCGGGACTCGATCGGAGCGAGCGAAGACAGATGCAGATCACGGTGCGTCAGGCCGCCTCCTACTTCGGCGTCGACGAGGACACCGTTCGGCGTTGGATCACCGAGCGGGACCTGCCGGTGCATCGCATCATGGAGCGCCAGCACCTGAACGCGATCGAGGTCTGGGAGTGGGCGGTCGAGCGCGGCGTGCCGGTCTCGCGGCGCCTGTTCGAGGACGCCCGGCGCTCGCCCGACGCGGTGCCGCCACTGTGGGCGCTGCTCGAGTCGGGTGGCGTGCACCGCGACGTGGCGGGGGACGACAAGACCTCGACGCTGGCCAGCATGGTGAGCCTGATCCCGCTGCCGGCCGGGGAGGATCGCGGGCACATGCTGGCCATCCTCGAGGCGCGCGAGGCGATGGGCTCGACCGGCATCGGCGACGGTATCGCGATTCCGCACGTGCGCAACCCGATCCTGCTGCACGTCGGCAAACCCCAGGTCTCGCTGTTCCTGCTGCGCCACCCGGTGAACTTCGATTCGGTGGACGGGCTGCCCGTGCACGCCATCTTCCTCGTGGTCAGCACCACCGTGCCCGTGCACCTGCGCATCCTCGCCCAGCTGGCGTACGCGCTGCGCGATCCGGGCCTGCGCGAGCTGATGCAGCGCCAGGCGGGCACCGAGGAGATCCTCGCGCGCATTCGCGAGCTGGAGCCGCCGCCTGCCGCCAGCCCCTCCGGGGCGAAGCGGTGACGTTGTTCGCGCTGGGCCTGGCGCTGATCCTCTGTGGTGGGATGGCGAGCGGGCTGCTCTGGCGCGATACGAAGCGCGGCGACGAGGTCTTCCGCGTGCTCGTGCTGACGGGCTGCCTGGTCGCGCTGCTGCCCGCGCTGCGCGTGCTGTTCGCGCCTGGCTACGGGCCGCTGTCCCCGCTGCGGCTGGCGGGGCGCGAGCTGCCGTTCACCATCGACGCGCTGTCCGCCTGGTTCCTGCTCGCGGTGCTGCCCGTCGGCGCCGCCGCGGCGTCGTACGGCGTCGAGTACATGGCCCGCGGGCGCGCTCACCACCCGGTGCGCTTCTCGCACCTGCTGGTCGCGCTATTGCTTGTCGGGCTCGCCGCCGTGGTGACCGCGCGCGCGATCATCCCCTTCTTCCTCGCGTGGGAGGTGATGGCGCTCTCGTCGTACCTGCTCATCATCACCGAGAGCGAGCAGCTCGAGGTGCGCCGCGCGGGTCTGTACTACATCATCCTCACGCACACGTGCACGCTGGCGCTGCTGTGCATGTTCGCGGCGTGGACGGGCGGCAACCTGGGGTTGCGCTTCGAGGCGCTGCCGCCGGCGCAGGCCATGGGCGCGCCGGCCGCGGGCCTGCTGCTGGGGCTGGCGCTGGTGGGCTTCGGCATCAAGGCCGGCGTGATCCCGTTCCACTTCTGGCTGCCCGACGCGCACTCGGCGGCGCCCTCGCACGTCTCGGCCATCATGTCGGGCATCGTGATCAAGATGGGCATCTACGGAATGCTGCGCGTGCTCGTGCTGGTCGGGCCGCCACCTGCGGCGTGGGGCTGGATCGTGCTCGCCCTGGGGCTGGCCTCGGCGATCTTCGGCGTGCTCTGGGCGCTCGCGCAGCACGACCTCAAGCGGCTGCTCGCGTACCACAGCGTCGAGAACATCGGCATCATCCTCATGGGGCTCGGGCTGGGCGTGCTCGGCTCGGCGTACCACCACCCGGTGCTGGCGCTGCTCGGCTACGCGGGCGCGCTGCTGCACACGCTGAACCACGCTCTCTTCAAGAGCCTGCTCTTCCTGGGCGCGGGCGCGATCGGGCAGGCGACGGGCACGCGCGCGCTCGAGCGCCTCGGCGGGCTGTCGCGGCACCTGCCGCGCACGGCGCTGGCCTTTCTGGTCGGCTCGATCGCGATCGTCGGCCTGCCGCCGCTCAACGGCTTCGTGAGCGAGTGGCTGATCTTCCGCGGCCTGCTCGGCGCCGGCACGGGCGGCGATGGCCTGCGCCTGGCGTGCCTGGCGGTGGTCGGTCTGGCGCTGACGGGCGCGCTCGCGCTGGCGTGCTTCACCAAGCTGTACGGGGTCGCGTTCCTCGGGAACGCCCGCGATCCGCGCGCGGTGCCGCGGGGACCCGAACCGCCCGAGTCGCGCGGCATCACCGCGCCGCAGCTCTTCCTCGCCGCGGCCTGCGTGGTGGTCGGCGTCGCGCCCGTGCTCGTGTTTCCGGCGCTGCTGCGCGCGGCCGCCGTGCTGGTGCCGGGCGGCGCGGCCGCGC
>CAIXRL010000786.1 GCA_903921835.1 Candidatus Eiseniibacteriota bacterium
CGACTTCACCAGCATCGGCGGGCAGAGCCGCAGCGGTATCGCCGCGCTGGATGCCAGCACGGGACTGGCGACCCCCTGGAATCCCTCCGCTGGCGGGTACCCCACTGTGTACTCCCTCGCGGTGAGCGGCACGACGGTGTACGCGGGCGGCTACTTCACCAGCATCGGCGGGCAGAGCCGCTACTCTATCGCGGCGCTGGATGCCGGCACGGGGTTGGCAACTGTCTGGAACCCAGGGGTGGGTGGGTGGGTGCGCTCCCTCGCGGTGAGCGGCACGACAGTGTACGCGGGTGGCCAGTTCCTGGTAGGGGGTTTCGCCGCCATCGGACCCGCCGACAACACCGCCCCGACCGTCCAGGTACTTTCACCCACCGGCGGCGAGACGCTCGTCAACGGCACCACGGTCGCGCTCACGTGGAGCGCGACCGACAACGTCGGCGTGCAATCGGTGGACCTCTACCTCTCGCGCACGGGCGCCTCCGGACCGTGGGAGCTGCTCGCCGCCGGTGCCGCCAATACGGGCACGTACAACTGGCTGGTCAGGGGCGCCGCTGCGAACAACAGTGCCTACCTGCGCGTGGACGCTCGCGACTACGGCGGCAACATCGGCACCGCGAAGAGCGCCGCGGCGTTCACCACGCCGACGCTGGTGGAACTGTTCCGCGCGGTGCCCACGGACGCCGGCGTGCGCGTCGAGTGGAAGCTGAGCGATCCGTCCGCGTTCCAGTCGATCGCGCTGGAGCGTGCGGCGTCGGCGAGTGGCGGGTGGGCACCTGTCGCGGCAACCCCGACCGTGAACGATCGCACGACGTCGGTGCTCGACGCCGCGGCCGCAGCGGGCGCAGAGCAGTGGTACCGGCTGAGCGGCGTGCAGCGCGACGGCAGCGCGTTCACGTTCGGGCCGATCTCCGTGACGGCGCAGGAGGCGATCACGGCGTTCGCGCTCTCGCCGCTGTCGCCTAATCCCACGCGTGGTCACTCGCTGCTTACGTTCGCGGTGCCCTCGCGCACTGCGGTGCGCCTGACGATCACCGACGTGCAGGGTCGCGAGGTGGCGGTACTCGCCGACGGCATGCGCGAGCCGGGCCGGTACACCGCGGCGCTGGAGGCGGGTGACCTGCGCGCGGGGATCTACTTCGTGCGTATGCAGGCGGGGAGCACAAAGCTCACGCGGCGCCTGGTGGTGATCTGATCGGCTGAGCTCGCACGCGCGTTCCTGCCAACCACCGCCCCGGCGCGCCTCGCTCGCGCCGGGGCGGCCGCATTCCGGTCGCGCACGAACTGCTCCTGGCGTGGGCGGAAGCAGGCGTCGGCGCGCATCGCGCATACCCATGTGCCGCCGAGTGTGCCCCGGCGTCGCTACGCCCGATCACTCCCGTGGGTTTCGCCCCCCGGGGGGCCGGACATCCATCGGCCGCGGTTCGGCCGCCGGTAGCTCATCCGGATCCAGCTGAGGCCCGCGAACACACCGCTTCGCGTCCCGGGAGCGGCCGGGGGGTGGAGCCCGGACCGGTACCGAGGTCGACCCTCCGGCAGCGCCGCGTTCCGGTATATTCGCGGGCTCATCGACCCTGCCGGCTGACTGTCCGTTCGCAAGACGCGTCGCGAGGTTTCGGAGACCCGGATGGAAGTTCGCTTCACCCTGAACAGCAGCGAATGCCGGGTCGAGTTCCGGGCCGGCGAGACGCTGCTCGACCTGCTGCGCGGCCCGTGCGGGATCATGAGTCCCAAGCGCGGCTGCCAGCCGCAGGGCCAGTGCGGCTCCTGCGTCGCGCTGGTGGACGGCGCGCCGCAATCCACCTGCACGGTCCCCGCCGCGTCGGCCGAGGGCCGCGACGTGGTGACGGTCGAGGGCCTTGGCGATGCGACACGCCGGCGCTTCGCCCGCGCGTTCACGGCGACGCACGCGCTCCAGTGCGGCCTCTGCACGCCGGGAATCGTGATCCGCGCGCACCACCTGCTCCTCACGAACCCCGCGCCCACGCGCGACCAGGTCGCGCGCTCGCTGGACGAGCACCTGTGCCGCTGCACGGGCTACCTGAAGATCATCGACGCGATCGAGCTGCTCGCGCGCACGCCCGCCGGGACGGCGCTGCCCGCGCCGGTGCGCGAGGGCGGC
>CAIXRL010000787.1 GCA_903921835.1 Candidatus Eiseniibacteriota bacterium
GAGGCCGGTGCGGTCGAGCCGGGCATGTTCCGGATGTGGCTCGCCGAGGTGCTCGACGCTGATCTCAGCTCCGAGGTCGCGGCCCTGTCCGTGCCGGTGCTGGTGGTGCTTGGGCCGCATTCGTGGGAGCCGGGCGAGCCGTGGGCCGTGGCGGCCGGGTCGCTCGGCTACCGCTCGCTCGCCCGCGCGCAGCCGGTGCGCGTCGACTCGTGCGCGCACTACGTGATGCTCGACCGGCCGCGGGAGACGATCGCTCTGATCCGCGACTGGGTGGCGCGGGTGGAGTCGGGTGCGGCGGCAGCGGGTGGACCGTCCTCCGGATCCCGGAAGTGAGGCTGAGAAGATGCGTCGAGTGCTGATCGTGGCGGCGTCGCTGCTCGGCTTCGCGGCGCCCGGGTGGTCGCAGCGGCCAGCGGACGAGAGCCTGCCGAAGTTCCAGGAGTACGTGTATGTCGAGGAACTGCCCGAGGCGGTCACGAAGGTGGAGCCGCGCTACCCTGACATCGCGCGCGAGGCCGGTGTCGAGGGCACCGTGATGATCCAGGTTCTCGTGAACCGCGATGGGGGCGTGGCCGACACGCGCGTCGTGAAGTCCGTCCCGACACTCGACCAGGCCGCGATCGAGTGCGTGCGCCAGTGGCGGTTCAAGCCCGCGAGTTCCGGCGGGAAACCGGTCGCGGTGTGGGTGGCGGTGCCCATCAAGTTCACGCTGCACGGGTTCGGCGAGGAACAGCAGGTGAGCCCGCGTGCGCCCGCCACACCCGAACCGCGGCCGCAGCCCGACGCGGGTGCACAGTTGTCGGCGGGCCGCTACTTCATCAACGGGGATTTCACCCGCCTCGTGGTCGTCACGGAGTTCGACGGGCATTGCGTGCGGCTCGAAAACCCCGGCGAATGGCGCGGCGCGGGCGTCGTGTCCGGCAGCACCTACTGGGGCGTGTTCGTGTACCGCGGGGATGCGAGCGAGCCGAAGAACCGCGGCGCGCGCGGCACGCACCTCGGCACGCTCGAGCCCTCCGGGCGGTGGCGCATCCGGGGCACGTTCACGAACCGGCCGTGGCCTGAGTTCGAGAGCACGTGGACGCCGGGGGACCCGGCGCCGGGCGCCTCTTTGCCTGGCGGGCGGCAGGGCAGCGTGCAGGCTCCTGTTCCCTCACGGGACGTTCGCCCCTCCACGACGCTCGAACACCCGCTCTGGCCACCGGAGAAAGGCCGCAGGCCCGGCCCCGACAACGAGCACACGGTGTGGCCCCCTGAGTGGTCCCAGGGCGACCGGCGCATCATGCTTGCGAACGGAGCGCGCGTGGACGTGATGCCGGAAGTGATCCGGCGCGTCGAGCCGAGAGTGGGTTTCGAGGGTGAGGGGATTGCGGGCGGCGACACGCTTGTCGTGGTCCGCGTGCGCGTCGAGCGCGACGGCTCGGTGAGCGACGTGAGCATCGCCCGGTCGGTCCCGGAGCTCGACGACGAGGTGCTCCGGGCTGTGCGCCAGTGGCGATTCCGACCCGCACGTCGCGCAGGTCACGTGGTGAGCGTCCCGGTCTACGTGCCGGTGGGATTCGTGGGGCGCTGAACAGGACCGTTCCGCCGGTCTGGCCAGGATTCGATGGAGGGGTGTGCCGTGTGGTTCTTCGTCGGGCTGTTCGCATGCGCCTGGCTCTCGCTGCCGGTGTGGGCGCTGGTCGTTGCGCAGCGCGCGGAGCGTGAAGCGGCGCAGCTGCGCGAGCGCGTGCAGCGGCTGGAAGCCGAGCGCGGTCCCGTCCTTGGCGCGGTGCATCCCGCCCGACCGGAGGCCTCCGCACCGCCGCCGATCCCGATCGCGCTGGCCGTCGGCGCGCGGCCGCCCGCGACCGCGCCCCCTCAGGCGGCGATGCCGGCCCCGCGTTTCGCGGCTGCGGAGGTCGCTGCCGCCCCGCCGCCGTTCTTCGATCACGCGCGCGCCGAGGAGATGGTCGGCGGGCTGTGGCTGCAGAACGTGGGCGCGGTGCTGGTCATGCTCGGCGCGTTCTTCAGCATCGTGTGGGGCTACAGCGCGGGCCGCCTCGGCCCCGGCGCGCTCGTGGCGGCGGGTGTGCTGCTGGGCCTGGCGCTGGCGTGGCGGGGCGACCGCCTGGCGCGCACGCTGGCTCCGATCGGGCACGCGCTCATCGGCGTCGGGTTCGGCGTGGTCTACCTCTCCATCTACCTCGGCTGGTTCAAGTTGCAAGTGCTGCCCGCGGGCGCTGCCATGGTGGTGCTGGCGCTGGTGGCGCTCGGCACCGTGACGGTGGGGCTGCGCTACCGCTCGCAGGCGATCGCCGTGCTGGGCGTGATCGGTGCGTTCGTGCCGCAACTCATGGCGTGCACGCTCCACCTGCGCGGCTTCGTGCTCACCCCGATGACGCTGCTGCTCTACCTCGCACTTGTGGACGCGGTGGTGCTGGTGCTGGCGGCGCGCGCCGGCTGGTCGCTGCTCGACCTGATGGCGCTGGCGCTGACCACCACGACGTGGGTGATGACCTTCCCCGGCGGCTCGTGGGGCTGGGGACTCGAGGTCGCGCTGGCGCTGCTCTACGCGGTCGCCGGCCTCGCGCCCGTGGTGCGCCTGGCGCGTTCGTCCCAGCCCGCCCGCCCGGCGGAACTGGCGGTGATCGCCGCGGTGCCCGTGCTGTTTACGCTGGCCTCGTGGCCGTTCATCGAGCGGGTCGGGAGCACGCCATCTGCGATGCTGCTGTTCGCCCTCGCAGCCGTCTACCTCGCGGCGGCGTGGTGGATCGACGAGCGGCGCGACAACGACGATGCGTGGCGTCCGCTGACCGCGGCGGCGACGCTGTTCGCCGCCTTCGCGCTCGAGCGCTGGGCGGGCGCAAGCGGTGTTGCGCTCGCGTGGCTGGCCGAGGGCGCCGTGCTGGTGTGGCTCGGCACCGGCTCGCGGGGCGGCTGGCTGCGGGGGTGGGGCGCGCTGGTGTCGTGCGTGGGCGGACTCGTGCTGCTGCCGGTGATGTTCGACACCGGCTTCAAGGTCGCCGGTGAGTTGCCGTTCGTGCACCCGCAGGCCCTGCGCACGATCGGCGGCATCGCGCTGCTGCTGGTGACGGCTGCGGGTCTGGGGCGCGGCGACCGGGGTCGTTCCGGGTGGCGATTGCTCGCCCGCGGCTGGGTCGTTGCCGCGATGCTCATGCTGATGGTTTACGACTGGACCGAGGCCGATCGCCTGGCGCGAACGCTCGCGAGTGGGCCGCTTGCGGGCAGCCGCGTGGCGATGCTCCAGGCGTTCCTGGCCAGCGCGCTGTGGACGCTGCAGGCCGCGGCGCTGGTCGTGGCCGGCTGGCGGCGGCGCTCGCCGTTCCTGCGCTGGCTTGGCCTCGGCCTGCTCGGCCTGACGGTGCTCAAGTTCGCGCTCGCCGACCTCGCCAGCGTGGACGTCTTCTGGCGCTTCGTGAGCGCGTTGCTGGTCGGCGTGACGCTGCTGGTCGTGTCGTTCTTCTACCAGCGGCGCATGAAGCGTGAACGCCGGTAGTCCGCGGCCGCGGCAACGCCGAGCGACATTCTTGCCGCTGGCCTTGACGGGTATGAGCGAGAGGGCGGGGAGTCCTGGCTACTCGTGGCTGCGGCGCTGCTTCGCCGGCGGGGAGTCGGCGCATGGACAGCTCTCCGCAGACTGGCC
>CAIXRL010000788.1 GCA_903921835.1 Candidatus Eiseniibacteriota bacterium
CCGCCTGCCCGAGGCGCGCCGCGAGAAGCTCCAGCTGGGAGAGCTCGCGCGCGCCGCGGTCGCGCTCCACGAGCCCGAGCACGTCCGGGTCCGGTTCACGCCGGGCGCCCCCGTGCGCGTGACCGGCGACCGGTTGCTCCTCTCGCTCGCGCTGCATAACCTGCTGCTGAATGCGTGTGAAGCGAGCCCCGCGGGCGCCGAGGTCGAAGTGCGCACCGGCGACGACGGGCGTGAGGGCTGGGTCGATGTGCTCGATCGCGGTCCCGGCGTCTCCGCGGAGATCGCGGCGCACGCATTCGAACCCTACGTGAGCACGAAGAACCGGGGCAGCGGCCTGGGCCTCTCGCTCGTGCGCGACATCGCCGTGCAGTTCCAGGGTCGCGCGACGCTCGCAAACCGGGAGGGCGGCGGCGCCTGCGCGCGCCTCGTCCTGCCACTGTCCGACTGAAGGAGCTTCCCGTGTCCATGTCCGATCCCGATCGCTTCCGGCTGCTCGTCGTGGACGACGACGCGGCCATCCGCCGCCAGCTGCGCGGGCTGCTCGAGGACGAAGGTCACGTCGTCACCGAGGCCGCGGATGCCGCGCAGGCGTACGACGCCGTGGAGCGCCAGCGCTTCGACGCGGTGCTCCTCGACCTGCGCATGCCCGGCGAGCACGGGCTGGACGCGCTCGTGCGCCTTCGCGACGTGGCGCCCGACACGGCGGTGATCGTCGTCTCCGGCGAAGGCACGGTCGCGAACGCGGTTCGGGCCGGCCAGCGCGGCGCCTACGATTTCGTCGAGAAGCCCATCCGCGACCCCGAGGCGCTCCTGGGCACCATCGGCGAAGCCGTGCGCGTGACGCGGCTGCGCCGCCGGCCCGCCGCGGCCGCTGCGCATGCGGCGGAGACGGGCGCGCTGGGCATCGTCGGCGAGAGCCCGGCGGTCGAACGCATGCGCGAGCAGATCCGGCGCATCGCGCCGTCGTCGGGACGCGTGCTGATTACGGGCGAGAACGGCGCGGGCAAGGAGTTGGTCGCCCTGGCTCTGCACTCGCTCTCGAAGCGCGCTTCGGGGCCGTTCGTGAAGCTCAACTGCGCCGCGATCCCCAGGGACCTGCTGGAGAGCGAGCTGTTCGGCCACGAGCGCGGCGCGTTCACCGGCGCCGTGCAGGCCAAGAAGGGCCGGCTCGAACTGGCCGACGGCGGCACGCTGTTCCTGGACGAGATCGGCGACCTCGCGCTGGAGGCGCAGGCCAAGCTGCTGCGCGCGATCGAGACCGGAGAGCTCGAGCGCGTTGGCGGCACGCGCACGTCCCGCGTGGACGTGCGGCTCGTCGCCGCCACGAATCGCGATCTCTCCGAAGCGGTGAGGTCCGGTGATTTTCGCGAGGACCTGTACTTCCGGCTCAACGTGCTGCCGGTCGCCGTACCGCCGCTGCGCGAGCGGCGCACGGACATCGCGCGGCTCGCGGCGCACTTCCTCGCGCAGTTCGCCGCCGCGGAAGCGAAGCCCTGCCCGCGCCTCACGGACGACGCGCGCCAGCTGCTCGAGGACTATCACTGGCCCGGCAACGTGCGCGAGCTGCGCAACCTCATGGAGCGGGCGATCGTGCTCGTGGACGGCGCGACGATCGAGGCCGTGGACCTGCTGCCGTGGTTCGAGTCGCAGCCCGACGACAGCGAGGACGCGGGGCTCAAGGGCAAGGTGGCGCGCAGCGAGATCGACGGCATCCGCCGCGCGCTGGAGAGCGCGGATTGGAACGTCACGCAGGCGGCCGCGGGCCTGGGCATCGACCGCACCAACCTGCACCGCAAGATGCGCAAGTACGGGATCACGCGCCGTGGTTGAGGCTCCCGCCCGGACGATTCATGGGCCCGCCGCCTGCGCGCGCGATCGTCGCGTCATCCGCCGCGAAGAGCGACCGGCCGCTGTTCTCAGCGTGTTGGCGACAGGGTGTGGCGGAAACGCCGCGCTTTCCGCCGCTGCACGCCCCGCCCGGGCTGCGATGCCAGGGATCCACGAAGGTCATCGCGCGCGTCCCGCGGGCACGAGCATTGCGTTATCCAGGACCGGCACCCGAACCGTTCCCGGAGGCACCATGTTCCGTACACCGTTGTTCGTCCCCCTGACGCTCGCCGCGATGCTGGCGCTCGGCGCCGGCGCCGCGCGCGCCGCCGACCCGGTGCCGACGCACGCGGCGCCAGGTTCGATCGTCCTCGCCCCGCAGTCCGCCGCGTCCGACAGCGCGCATCCCGGGGACTCGGCGCTGTTCCGGCTGCTGCCGGGGGACGAGGGCGACTGGCGCCGCGCGCCCTACGGTGACGACCTGCTCACGCATCCGGACGCCTGGCGCGCGCGCCACCCGTCCCGCGCGACGCAGTTCGACGTCACGCTCGACTACGACCGCGTGGACCTGCTGCGCTGCGGCATCGCCGTCCAGGCCCAGAAACCCCAGACGATGCTGCCGCGGCTGGGCGGCCTGCTCGCGTACGCGTCCGGGCGCCGGCGGACGATCTACGGCGTGCAACTCGAGCAACCGCTGCTGCCGACCGCGCGCTTCGTTCTCGGCGTGGACGCATCGCGCCGCACCGATCACGGCGACCTGCAGCAGATCGACGACACCGAGAACTCGCTGCTGCTGCTCACCGTGCGCGAGGATTGGCGCGACTACTTCGAGCGCGAGGGCGCCGGCGTCTACCTGTCCTGGCGCGTGCCCGACTTCTCCACGGTGAGCCTCCACCTGCGCAACGACGACTTTCGCTCGCTCGCGGCGAGCGGGCACGTGACGTCGTGGTGGCAGACCGACAGGATCCTGCGGGACAACCCCGCGATCGACGACGGCGACGCGCACCGGGTCATCGTGCGGCTCGAGCGCCTCGCGAAGCACACGCGCCGGGGTCGCAGCGGGCTCTATCACTGGATCGAGTTCGAGGGCGCGGGCGGTGCGCTGGGCGGCGACTTCGACTACTCGCGCGCGCTCGCCGACGTGCGCTCCATCGTGCGGCTCTCGCCCGCGACGACGCTGACTCTGCGCGGCGTCGGCGGCAGCGGCCTGCACGGTGCCGTGCCGGCGCAGCGGCAGTTCACGCTCGGCGGCGTGGACGGCCTGCGCGCGCACGCGTTCGGCTCGTTCCACGGCGACCGTGTCGCGCTGGCCCAGTTCGAGTACAGCGCCGGGGTACGCCCCTTCCGCGCACGCGCGTTCGCCGCCGGCCCGCAGGTCCTGGTCTTCCTCGACACCGGCGCCGCCTGGAACCACGCCACCGCCGGAGATCTCGCGGCGCAGCACTTCGCGGCGGACGGCGGCGTCGGGCTCGCGACCGCGGACGACGACCTGCGCCTGACGTGCGCGAGGAACCTGCAGCGACCGGGCTCCGGCGTGGTGGTGACGCTGCGCCTGCAACGCCCGTTCTAGCCCGGAGCATTCATGAACCGCGAGCCGAGAGTGCGAGACACGTGGCAGCCGGACCCGCCTTGGGTGGGTGCCCCCGATCGTGCGGCGCTCCGCAGCCGTATCGGGGACACGCCGGGGACCGCGGCCGGCCTGGCTTCGCAGCGGCTGGCGCGAGGCCTGCGCTCGCAGGCCGCGGGCTCGTGACGGCTCCGGACGGATGAGGTCCGTTCCTCCCATGCTCCCCAGGCTCCCCGCCCTTGCATCACCACTCGCCCGCGCGCTCGCGGGGGCGTTGCTGGTGCTGCTCGTCGCGGCGCCGGCGCACGCTCTCGAGATCACGACGGTCACCACGTCGCGCGACGAGGCGGGACGTCTCTGGGTGACGACGCGGCTCGAGAATCCGATCGAGACGCGCATCGAGCGCAGCCTGCTGCGCGGCATGCCGGCGACGCTGCAGCTGCACGTCGAGTTGTGGCGCCGGCGCGAAGGTTGGTTCGACCGCATGGAACGCAGCGCGGACGCGGGGCTGCGACTGCGCTACGACGTCTGGAAGGCCGAGTGGCGCATCGAGCGCGCCGGCGCACCGCCGGTGCTGCTGGGCTCGATCGATTCGCTCGAGATCGCGCTGTCGCGGCCGATCGCGCTCGCCATTCCCGGCCTCGACCGCGTGCCGCCCGACGGTCGCTGCTACGTCGTCGTCTCGGTCACCGTGAAGCCGCTGAGCGTCGAGGACGTGCAGGAGGTCGAGGGCTGGCTCTCCGGCGAGGTGAAGGACCAGGGCAGCGCGGGTTTCGGCGTGATCACGCAGCTGCCCCGCTCGGTCTTCGACGCGGTCCGCAACTTCACCGGCTTCGGCGACTCGCACGATCGCGCGGCGACCCCTGAGTTCACGCCCTCCGCGCTGCCTCCGGCGGAACGCTGACGGCGCGTGCTCCGGCTTCGGGCCGGACCTGTCACGAACCGGGAGCGGGGGAGGAGGCGAAGTGGCCCGGCTCCGGATCACGCCCGCGGGCTTCATGAATCGTGCGGCCAGGTCCGCGGGTCAGCGCAGGCGCACGAGCTTCGTGACGCCGCCGATGCCGTCCCGCGCGCGGGCGAAGAGCACCGCGGCGCCGACCTGGGCGCCCGAGGCGCCGCGACCGTCCCAGCTCCACGCGCAGCCGCCGGCGTTGACGAAGGGCGCGAGCGAAGCGACCCGGCGGCCGCTCACGTCGAAGATGTCGAGCACCGCGGCACCCGCGCCGCCGCGCGCGAAGCTGGCGGTTCCGCGCGTGAGGATCGAGACGGTGAGCGTCATGGTGACCACCGGCGCGCTCGCGAGGCCCTGCACGAAAGCCGCGAGGCCGGCGACACCGGTCGGGTAGGCGAGCTCAGCGTTCTCGATCGTCCCTGCGGCGGTCGCCTGGGCGTCGCCGAACAGCGCGCGGAAGTCCTCGGCGAAGATTTCGTGCGGACGCGAGCCGTGCGGCCCGACGGCCGAGAAGGCGTTCGCGTCCAGGATGCCGCGCAGCCCGCGGTAGGTCGTCCACGCGCCCGTGTCCGCGTCGGGCATGAACGCGTACTGCACCGCGTGCCCGAGTTCGTGCGTGAACTCGGCGTGCTGCTGCGCGACCGGCAGCGTGCGCACGCCGGGCGAGAGCAGGATGAGACCGGGGCCGGCCGCCGACTCGAGGCCGGCGCGGCGCGGGTAGGGCAGGATGAAGACGTCGGCGCTGACGCGCTGCAGCGGGAAGCGCACGCCGGCGAGCGCGGCGCGGACCTCGGCCACATCGAAGACGTGGAAGCTGCCGTCGCCGGGATTCGTGATCGCGGGGTCGCTGGTCGAGGTCACCAGTTCCCAGCTGTCCCCGCCGGGCACGGTGAACACCAGCGTGGCGCCGTTCCAGCTGCAGTAGTCGCGGAGCGTCTCGTTCGCGTCGTGGAGGACGATGCCGGCAACGTGCGCGCCGGAGCCCAGCTCGTTGGCGCGAACGGCGCCGGCCAGGGCGAGCGTGGAGGCGAGCGCGAACGTCGTCGCGAGGCGGCAGTGGAGGCGCGAGGCAGTGGTCATGTCCATACACTAAGGCGAGGAGCATGCCGCGCCGCGCCAGCGCACCCGGGAACTTCGCGATTCGCAATCCGTCGCGCAACGCGCTCGGGTGCAGTGTGTTACATGGTTGCTCGGAGGGTGGTTCGCGCCGGCCATGCGGCGCCGGAGGCGGACCCGGCGTCCCGCGCGGGTGGACCCACCCATGATCGCGGCCACGCCGGGGCGGATTCCCCAGCGCGGCCGCGTGAGCCCGGCGCGTGGACGGCGACCGCGTTCAGCCCGCGACGGCCTCCGCCGGCGCCGAAGGCGAGGCGTCCGGCGCTTCGCCCCGGGGGCGCGAGCCGGCGCGCGAGAGGATGAACGCCCCCGTGCCGATCATGGTGAGCCCCGTGAGCACCAGCAGCCCGACCAGCCCGAGGAAGAGCGCGAGCGCCGCGCCCAGTCCGCCGAACGTGAAGCACACCGCGGCGGCGGCGAAGAACAGCGCGATGAGCAGCGAGCCCGCGACGATCGGCGCCAGCGCGGAGCCCTCGCCCAGGCGGCGGCGAAGCAGCTTGCAGCCGAGCACGTAGGTCGCGGCGATCTGGCCGGCGTAGACCACCAGCGGGTGGACGAGCACCAGCAGGATGCCGATCGGCAGCCCGATGATGGTCGCCATGAGCAGGATCGCGATCATCGGCCACAGGAGGATCGAGAGTCCCGCGATGACGATCGAGAGGAACGTGTGCCGCGACGAGGTCACGGCGACGCGCGCGAGGCGCGCCGGGAAGAGCATGGCGAACAGCCAGCCGAAGAAGATCGTGATCACCCAGCCGAGCAGGATCATGGCGATCACGACCGGCAGCGCCGACAGCCCCAGCGTCAGCGGGAGCAGGGAGACCGACACGCTCTGGCCGGCGATGCGCGAGCTGTCGGCGTCCACGACGTGACCGCCCACCGCGACGGCGTCGCCGCCCACGGATGCGCCGCGCCGTAGCTCCACCGATCCGAGCACCGCGACCTCGGAGCCGCTCACCTGGCCGCTCGAGTGCTGCCCCCCGAGCACCGCGATGGCATCGCCGCCCACGGCGGCGCTGGTGTCGATCGTCACGCTGCCGAAAACCGCGACAGCGTCGCCCGTGACCTGACCTGCCACGTGCACGTTGCCGAAGATCGCGACCACGTCGCCGTCCACGTGGTCACCATGCCGGACCTCGGCGTCGGAGAGGAACCGCACCATGCCGGTGCCTTCCTCCACGACGATGGATCCGTGGCCGATCGTGTCGGTGACCACGTTGACGCCCTTGCCACCGCGCGTCGTGATCTGGACGCCCGAGGACGTGATGCGCACGCGTTCGACCACGCGCCCGGAGTCGTCGGTCA
>CAIXRL010000789.1 GCA_903921835.1 Candidatus Eiseniibacteriota bacterium
CTGGTCCGGGTGGTGCTCCATCCGCTCAACATGACGAGCATGAAGAGCATGCGCTCCATGCAGCGGCTGAAGCCGGAGATGGACCGCATCAAGGACAAGTTCAAGGACGACCCGCAGGCGCAGAACGCCGCGACGATGGCGCTGTACAAGGAGAACGGCGTGAACCCGGCGGGCGGCTGCCTGCCAATGGTTCTGCAGATGCCGCTGTTCTTCGCAATGTACGCCGTGATCTTCAACGCGATCGACCTGCGCCAGGCCCCGTTCCTGGGCTGGATCCACGATCTCTCGACCCCGGATCAGCTGTTCATGATCCACGGTCTTCCCATTGTTGGCAGTTTCCCAATCCGGCTCCTGCCCCTGCTCATGGCGGGATCGGGCTTCCTCTCCCAGCGGTTCACTCCGACCGACCCACAGCAGGCGCCGACCATGTACATGATGAACATCGTCATGCTCGGCATCTTCTATCCCATGCCGTCGGGTCTGGTGCTGTACTGGACCGTCATGAACGTGCTCACGGCCATTCAGCAGTGGCTGGCGATGCGCGGAGATGACGGTGTGGTGGTGGCCGCGGAAGCTCCACGGAAGGGCAGCCGGCGCTGATTCCGGTGCTCGAGCATTCGGCGTGGCAGGCGGGGCGCGCGCCGAAGTAAGCTGACCCGTCGTTCACTCACAGCCTCTTCCGGCCGCGCACGCGACGCGCGCTGGCGGCTCGTTCCGAGCGCCGCGCGAATCCGCCGCGCCGAGAGGGCATACATCATCCGGTCCGTTCGCTGACGCCATTCCGGCGCGCCTCAGGGCTGCGCCTCCATCCGGCGAAAGGCGTCCGAAAAACGGGGACATCCATGGGTAAGAGTTCGGTTTACGAGGGCAAGACGTTCGACGAAGCCGTGCAGAAGGGCCTCACGGAGCTGCGCCTGCAGCGCGCCGAAGCGCAGATCACGCGGCTCGAAGAGGGCCGGGGTGGTTTCCTGGGGCTCGGCGCGCGGCCGTTCAAGGTCAGTGTCAGCCGGCGTCCAGGCGGCGTCGTGCGCGAGCCTGAAGAGACGCAGGAGCATCGTGTCGGCGGCCGGCGTGACGAACGGCGCAGTCGTGGCGGTCGCGATCGCGGGGAACGCGAAGGTGGCGGGCGCGATCGCAAGCGCGACGAGCGCAAGGACGAGCGCAAGGACTCGCGCCGCGGTGCGCAGCCGGCGCCGGCGCAGGGCGCTCCGCGTGCGGAAGCCCGCAGCGAGACCCGTGGCGAGGGCCGCAGCGAAGGTCGCAGCGAGGGCCGCAGCGAAGGTCGCAGCGAGGGCCGCGGCGAGGGCCGTCGCAATGGCCGCAAGCGCGAGGAGCGCCGTCCCGACCGGCGCGACGAGCGTCCGGCGTCGGCCGCGCCGGTCGAGCTGAACCGTCCGCCCGTTGTGGACGACGAGGAGTTCGATGACGTCGCGCCGGCCGCAGCCGGCCCGGGCGCGCTCGCCGAGAGCGAGGAGAGCGGGGACGCGCGTCGCCGTCGCCGGCGGGGTCGTCGCGGTGGCCGTGGCCGGCGTCGTGGCGGGCCCGAGGGGGACTCGAACGAGGACGGTTCGCCCGAGACCGGGGACGCGGCCGCGGTCGCGCCGGCGGCGCGGTTGCCCAGGCCGTCCGAGGGTCGCGTGAGCGCGCCCGTCCGCGAGCGTGAAGTGACGCCCGAACCAGAGTCGTTCCCCGCGGACGAACCCGTGCGCGCGGCGCAGCCCGCGCGTTCCAGCGAGCCGGTGCGTGCGCCCGAACCCGCGCGTCCCACCGAACCCGTTCGCGCTGCGGAGACGTTCCGCACGGCGGACCGCGACCACCCGCAGGAGGAGAGCGACATGGGCGCCAGCGAATTGTCCGACCTGAGCAAGAGCGTCACGCTCGAGTTGCTGAAGGCGATGGGCTTCGAAGCCACGGTGACCGTGGTCGCCGATGGCAATCGCGCGGATGTCACCGTCGAGGTGGAAGATGACGACGAGCTGTTGACCGGAGAGAAGGGCGAGACGCGCCAGGCGCTCCAGCACCTGCTCAACCGCTACATCAATCGTGGCGAGGGCTCGCGCTACCATCTGCAGCTCGAGATCAACGACTTCTGGAAGCGCCGCGAGGTCGAACTCGAGGCGCTGGCCCGCAAGCTCGCGCAGGAGGCCGTCGCGACCAACGCCGAGGTGCGCACGGGCTACCTGAGCTCGCAGGAGCGGCGGATCGTGCACGTCACGCTCAAGACGGATTCGCGTGTGAAGACGGATTCGGTCGGCGAGGACGTGAAACGCTTCGTGGTGATCGCGCCCGTCGGTTCCGCGGAACGTTCCGAGGAACTCGCGGGCTGAGACCCGAGCGTAGCCGAAACCGGCGCCGGGTCCAGCACGCGGACCCGGCGCCTTCTTCTTGCCATAGCCCGGAGTATCCATGAACCGCCAGCCGAGAGTGCGAGATATGCGTCAGCGGCAAGAAGCTCGGCAGGCAGCGCCGCAGCCGTGCTGTCCACACGATGAGGACAGCGGCCGGGCGGGCTTCGCGGTGGATGACGCGCAAGATCGCGCTCGCAGACCGCGGGCTCATGAATACTCCGGGCTGGAGTGACCCGGACGATCCATAAACCGCCAGCCGAGAGTGCAGGGTGGGGCGCGGCGACAGGGCGCGCGAGCGGGTTGCGCCGCAGGTGCGGCGCGAGGCACGCCGGGGCGCGGCCCGCTGCGCGCGCCCTGTCGCCGCGCCCCGGGACCGTGCTCTCGGGTGGCGGTTCGTGAGCGGGCCGGGCTGACGTGAGCCTCGCGTTCGACGACACCATCGCCGCCATCGCCACGCCCGTAGGCGAGGCGGGCCTGGCGGTCGTGCGCGTGAGCGGTCCCCGGGCGCTGGCGATCGCGGACGCGGTCTTTCGCGGCCGTGGGGCGCTCGCCAGCGCCGCGGGGCACACGCTGCATCATGGCTGGCTCGGCGCGCCGGCGCGCGTGGACGAAACGGTCGCGGCGGTCTTCCGCGCGCCGGCGTCGTACACGCGCGAGGACGTGGTGGAGTTCTCCTGCCACGGTGGCCGGTTGCCCGCGCGTCGGGCGCTCGAGTTGCTGCTCGCCGCCGGCGCGCGCCTGGCGCGCCCGGGCGAGTTCACGCTGCGCGCGTTCCTGAGCGGGAGGCTCGACCTGCTGCAGGCCGAGGCGGTCGCCGAGTTGATCCACGCCCGCAGCGACGCGATGCACCGCGCCGCGCTCTCTCGCCTGGCGGGCGAGCTCTCACGCGAGCTGGCCGCGCGACTCGACGAGGTGACCGACATGGTCGCCGAGGTCGAGGCGCGGGTGGATTTCGCCGAGGACGTGGGCGGCATCGAGGTGCCGGCCGCAGTGATCGCGCGCATGGGCGAGGTGCGCGCCTCGCTCGCCGCCCACCTCGCGGGCGCCGCGTGGGGCCGGGCGATGCGCGAGGGAGTTCAGGTGGCGATCGCGGGGGCGCCCAACGCGGGCAAGTCGTCGCTCTTCAACCGGCTCGTGGGCGAGGATCGCGCCATCGTCGCCTCGGGCCCCGGCACCACGCGCGACCGCGTGAGCGCCACCGTCGAGTGGGAGGGCGTGCTGTTCACGCTCTCGGACACGGCGGGCCTGCGCGACTCCGACGACGAGATCGAGAATCTCGGCATCGCCCGCGCGCGCGCCGCGCTGGCGGCGAGCCGCGTGGTGCTCTGGGTGGTGGACGGCGCCGCACCGGTGTTCGCCGAGGCGCCCGCGGCAGCCGAGGACCGGCGCGTGGTCGTCGCGCTCAACAAGTGCGACCTCGCGCCCGCGGCGGCGGAGACCGTGGCGCGTGCCGTCGCCGGCGCCGCGGCCGTGGTGCGCGTGAGCGCGCTCGGTGGCGAGGGCGTGGACGCGCTGGTTGCCGCGATCGTCCGCGCCGCGGGCTTCGAACCCGGCGACGTGATCGCGAGCGAGCGCCAGGCGCACGATCTCGCCTGCGCCTGCGAGGCGCTGGCGCGCGCCGAAGCGTGCGGCCGCGATGGCGCGCCGGGCGAGATCGTGGCGCTCGAGTTGCGTGCGGCGATGGCCGCGCTGGAGGAGCTCCTCGGCGTGCGCGTGGGCGAGGACGTGCTCGATCGCATCTTCTCGCGCTTCTGCGTGGGCAAGTGATGGCGGACAATGCCAGCCCCGGGGGCGCCCCGCGCGACGGCCGCTGGGACGTCGTGGTGGTGGGCGCGGGCCACGCCGGCTGCGAGGCGGCGCACGCCTGCGCCCGCATGGGACTCGCGACGGCGCTGCTCACCGTGCGGTGCGGGGACATCGCGCGCATGTCGTGCAACCCCGCGATCGGCGGGGTCGCCAAGGGCCACATGGTGCGCGAGATCGACGCCATGGGCGGCGTCATGGGGCGCATCACCGATCGCGCGGGCATCCAGTTCAAGACCCTGAACCGCAGCCGCGGCCCCGCGGTGTGGTCGCCGCGCGCGCAGTGCGACAAGGCGCTCTACTCGGCCGAAATGCGCCGGCTCCTCGCGGGGCTCGCGGGGCTCGACATCGTCGAGGGCGTCGCGAATCGCGTGCGACGCGCGAACGGACGCGTCGCGGGCGTCGAGCTGGCCGATGGCCGCGTGCTCGAATGCCGCGCGCTGGTGGTGACGCCCGGCACGTTCCTCAATGGGCTCATCCATATCGGTGCGCGCCAGGTTGCGGGCGGCCGGATCGGCGAGCACGCGTCGCGGGCGCTGAGCGAATGCCTGGGCGAGCTCGGGTTCGAGCGCGGGCGGCTCAAGACGGGAACGCCGCCGCGGTTGCGCCGGGATTCGATCGCGTGGGACGTGCTCGAGGAGGCGCCCGGCGACGAGCCGCCGCTGCCGTTCTCGCATTGGACGGAGCGGCTCGACCTCGAGCAGGTGCTGTGCTGGCGAACGCGCACCAACGCCGCAACGCACGCTGTGGTCCGCGAGAACATCGGGCGCTCGCCGCTGTATTCGGGCGCGATCCAGGGCACGGGGCCACGCTACTGCCCGTCGCTGGAAGACAAGGTCATGCGTTTCCCAGAGCGCGACACGCACCACATCTTCCTCGAGCCCGAGGGGCGGGACGTGGAGGAGATCTACGTCAACGGCGTCTCGACGAGCATGCCCGAGGACGTGCAGCTCGCGTTCGTGCGGACGATCCACGGGCTCGAGCGGGCGGAGATGATCCGTCCCGGCTACGCGGTCGAGTATGATTTCGTGCTGCCGCACCAGCTGCGGCCGACGCTCGAGACGAAGCTCGTGCCCGGTCTCTACCTCGCCGGCCAGATCTGCGGCACGTCGGGTTACGAGGAGGCGGCCGCGCAGGGATTCGTCGCCGGAGTCAACGCCGCGCTCGCGCTCACGGGGCGCGAGCCGTTCGTGCTGCGGCGCGACGAGGCATACGTGGGCGTGCTCGTGGACGATCTGGTGACGCGCGAGCACCGCGAGCCCTACCGCATGTTCACCTCCGCCGCGGAGCACAGGCTGCTGCTGCGAGCGGACAACGCCGACGAGCGGCTCGCTGCCCACGGGCTCGCGCTCGGGCTGCTCGACGCGGCGCAGATGGCGCACGTGCGCAATCGCTACGCCGCGCTGGCCGCCGAGGAGCGCCGGCTCGCGCGGGTCAGCGTGCGCGTTCCCGCGGGCGTACCCGGCGGCGCGGATCGCAGCGTGCGCGCGGTGGAGTTCCTCGCGCGGCCGGAGGGCACGTTCGCGGGCCTGGCTGCGCTCGGCGTCGAGTCCGTGCTGGATGCGCGGTCGCGCGATGCGCTCGAGGTGCGGCTCAAGTACAGCGGCTACATCGAGCGCCAGGGCAAGACCGCCGCGGCGGGAGCGGCGCTCGAGCGCGTGCGGCTCGCGGAATCGTTGTGGGACGCCGAGCTCTCCGGGCTCTCGCGCGAGGCGCGGGAGAAGCTCAGGCGCTGGCGGCCCGCGAACGTGGCGCAGGCCGCGCGGATCGCGGGCGTTTCTCCCGCCGACGTGGGCGTGCTGCTCGTGTACGCGAAGCGGCACGCCGCGCAGGAGAGCCGCGCGAGCGATTGACGATGGGGGCTCGGCGCCGCCCCGCGGGTCGCGGCCGGCGGCTGGCGCACTGGGGCTGGTGCACGGCGGCTGACGGCGTGCACCTGCGCCTGCGCGGGCACGCCTCCGCCTGCGCCATGTGCTGTACGCCTGCGCTCGCGCGGGTGCGCCTCCGCGTGCGCCATGCGCCACGGGCCACGCGGCCGCTGTCCCTGCGCGCACTCCCTGCGCCTGCTCCCGCGCCGCTGCACCTGCGCCGGCACAGGCTGCGCCGTGGGGTCGCGCGCTATGCGCTTGCGCGGCA
>CAIXRL010000790.1 GCA_903921835.1 Candidatus Eiseniibacteriota bacterium
CAGCAAACAGGCCTACGAGGAGTTCCGTAAGGTTTTTAGCGGGCCGCGCTTTGCCAGGTTGCAGGCCTCCGGCTGCCGTCTCCAACGCCCGCTGTGGGCCTCGACCAGCACCAAGAACCCGGCCTACCGCGACGTGCTCTACGTCGAGGAGCTGATCGGACCCGATACCGTGAACACGATCCCGCCGCAGACGCTGGTGGCGTACAACGACCACGGCGTGCTCGAGGCCCGCATCCGCAAGGACGTGCCCGCGGCGCGCGCGCTGTTCGCGCGGCTGCCGCAACTCGGCGTGCCGATCGACACGCTCATCGACCAGCTCGAGGGCGAGGGCGTGCTGGCGTTCGCGAAGTCCTACGACGACCTGCTGGGAGCGCTCTCGGCCCGCGTACAGGAGATGACGCCGCCGCGCGGAGCGTCGGCGTGAGCGGCCGCGCGCTCCATTCGCGGCCTGGCGGGTACGCGGCCACGATCGCCGCGCGGCAGGACGCGCTGCGCGCCTCGCGCTTCGGCTCGCGGCTGCTGGCGCACGACGACGCGCTCTGGGGAGACGATCCGGCGCACCGCAAGGTGGCCGCCAACCGGCTCGGCTGGCTGGACGCGCCCGTGGCGCTGCGCGCGAAGGCGGCGGAGCTGAAGGCGTTCGCCGCGGAAGTCGCGGCCGAGGGGTTCACGCACGCCGTGCTGCTCGGCATGGGCGGCTCGAGCCTGGCGCCCGAGGTGCTCCGGCTGACGTTCGGCGTCGCGCCGGGCGCGCTGGCGCTCACGGTGCTCGACAACACCTCGCCCGCCGCGGTGAGGGCGGTGACCGATTCGCACGACCTCGCGCGCACGCTCTTCCTGGTCGCCTCCAAGTCCGGCGGCACGATCGAGGTGACGTCGTTCGAGAAGTACTTCTTCGCCCAGGTGCAGGCCGTGCGCGGCGTGGAGGCGGGCAGGTCGTTCGTCGCGATCACGGATCCCGGCACCTCGCTCGAGCAGCTCGCGCGCAGCCGCGGCTACCGGCGCACGTTCACCAATCCGCCGGACATCGGCGGCCGCTACTCGGCGCTGTCGTACTTCGGGCTCGTCCCCGCGGCCCTGATCGGCGTGGACGTGGACGCGCTGCTCGCGCCGGTCGCGTCCGAGCTGGAGGCGCTGCGCGCCGACGGCGGGGATGCGATCGCACTCGGCGCCGCTCTGGGCGGACTCGCGCACGCGGGCCGCGACAAGCTGACCATCGTCGCCTCGCCCGCCCTGGCGTCGGTCGGCGTGTGGATCGAACAGCTCGTCGCCGAGAGCACCGGCAAGAGCGGGCGCGGCATCGTACCGGTCGCCGGGGAGACGCTGGCGGCGCCGCAGGCCTACGGCGCCGATCGCGTGTTCGTCGCCATCGGCTCGCCCGCGCTGCCCGAGGACACCGCACGCGCGCTCGACGCGCTCGCGGCCGCCGGACACCCGGTGTTCCACTGGGACTCGCCCGCGCTCACCGACCTGGGCGCCGACATGCTGCGCTGGGAGATCGCGACCGCAGCGGCGAGCGCCGTGCTCGAGGTGGACCCGTTCGACGAGCCGAACGTCTCCGAGGCCAAGGCGGCCACGCAGACCGTGCTGCAGCAGGCGCTGGCCGACGGCCGCTTCCCCGAGCGCACGCCGGCGGCGACCGCGGGCGCGCTGTCGGCGTTCGTGCCCGCGAGGGCGGACGCCCCGGGCGCCGATCCGGCCGCCTGGCTGGCCACGCTGCTGGCGCAGGTGAAACCGGGCGACTACGTCGCGCTGCTCGCCTACATGGCGGCGACGCCGTCGCGGCTCGTGCAGTTGCAGGCGCTGCGTCACGCGGCGCGCGCACGCACGAAGGCCGCGACCACGCTCGGCATCGGACCGCGCTTCCTGCACTCGACGGGACAGCTGCACAAGGGCGGCGCCAACAGCGGCGTGTTCCTGCAGCTGACTGCGGACGAGGGCGACCTGCCGATCCCGGGCGAACCGTACGGCTTCGGGAGGCTGCGCGCGGCGCAGGCGGCGGGCGATTTCGCCGTGCTCGAAGCGCGCGGGCGGCGCGTGCTGCGCGTGCACCTGGGCTCCGACCCCGACGCGGCGCTGGCCGCGCTGGTGAAGGCGCTTCCGGGCGGCTGAGACGCACCGCCGCGAACCACGGGCGCCGGGCGGTCACCACCGTCCGGCGCCTGCGCTATGCTGATGGCGTCCCGAAACCGTCGCGCGTTCCTCCAGGAGATCCCGCCATGCCCGCACCGATCACCCGCCTCGCGATCGCGGTCCTGCTGCTCGCCGCGCTGCGGCCCGTCCCGTCCGGCGCGGCGGATGCCCCGCCCGTTCCGGCGCGCGCGCTGGTGGACTCCGTCACCGCGCGCTACTCCGCGCTCGCCGCGTATCACTTCGCGGGGCTTTCGCATCTCTCGACGGTGTCCGACGCGGGGGGCGAACCGCGCGTCTCAGACATGCCGTTCGTGTTCGCGGCGCGCTGGCCGTCGCGCGTCCACAACGAGTTCCTCAGCCCCGGCCAGCCCGTGCAGTTCGTCGCCGACGGCGAATCGCTCGCGGTCTACGCGACGTGGCTGAACCAGTATCTCGTCCAGGCCGCGCCGCGCGTCGGGCCCGGCCAGTCCCCGGACGGCGAGTTCGCCGCCGCGCTGCAGCCGCTCCAGGGGATCACGCACCTGGCGACAGGTCTCGTCGCGGCCAGGGATGCGGGCGCCGACACGGTCCTCTCGGCCGCGGGTCCCGTGAACTGCCGCAGGCTCGAGCTCGAGTACGCGCCCGACTCCACGCGCCGCGGCGTGACCATGCTGCCGCGGACGGTGTGGGTGGATCCGGTGCGGGGCATCCTGTGGCGCGACGTCATTTCGGCGCGCGTTGCGCAGCCAGGCCAGCCCGCGTTCACCAGCACGCAGTCGATGCGTTTCGTGCTCGCGGACGTCACCGGCGGTGGCCCGGATTCGCTCTACCGCATCGCGCCGCCGGCGGGCCTGCAGCGCGTGACCCGGCTGGGCCCGCCGCCGCCCGCTCCGCCCGCGATCGTCGGCAGGCCCGCGAAGGACTTCACGCTCACCACGCTCGCCGGAACGCGCGTACGGCTCGGGGCGCTGCGCGGCAAGGTGGTGGTGCTCGACTTCTGGGCCACGTGGTGCGGCCCGTGCCGGCGCTGGATGCCGATCGTCGCGAAGCTCGAGAAGGAACTGCACGGGCGCAACGTCCGCTTCTACGCCGTCAACGAGCGCGACGCGAGCGACAAGGTGCGGGCGTTCCTCGAGAGCGCGGGCCTGACGATCCCGGTGCTGCTCGACTCCGACGGCCGCGTCGGCATGGACTACGGCGCCAGCTCGATCCCGCTCACGGTCATCGTCGGGAGGGACGGCAAAGTGGTCAATGCGCTGCTCGGGCTCCACCCGGAGGAGGACCTGCGCACCGCCCTCAAGTCCGCGGGCGTGACCGGACTCTAGCCCGGAGTATTCATGAGCCCGCGGCCTGCGAGCGCGATCTGCACGTCATCCGCCTGACGCACATCTCGCACTCCCGGTCCGCGGTTGATGAATCGTCCGGGCTCGACGCGATCAGGCGGCGGCGCGCCGCGGCGCGTCGCCACCCGATCCCGGAGCCGCGAACTGCGCCACGCGGCGCGCTCCGGCACGCAGGTGCGCGCGCAGCCGTGAGGCGTCCACGGGTTTGACGAGGTAGTCGTCCGCGCCCGCGTCGAGCGCCGCGATCTCGTCCTCGCGGCGGCTGTGGCCCGTCAGCAGCAGCACCCACGCACTCTTGCCGGACGCGCGGCTCCGCAGCCAGCGCAGCATCTCGAGCCCGTCGGCGCCCGCCATCTCCCAGCCCATCACGACCAGCATCGGCGGGTCGGGGGCTTCCAGCGCGGCGACGGCGGCGTCGGCGTCACCGACCGCGATCGGCTCGAACCCTCCCCGCGTCAGCACGACCCCGAGCTGGAGCCGCGTGGTGGCGTCATCCTCGATGATGAGCACGCGGTTCATGCCGCATCCTCCTGCCGCGCGGGCGGCGGCAGCGCTTCGAGCGCGTCCACCAGGCGCTGCATCTCGCGCCGCAGGTCGTCGAACCGGTCGCGCGCCTCGTTCATGCGCCCGGCGCGGGCCAGTTCCTCCACGTCCCGGGCGAGCGGCGCCACGTGACGGGCCGAAATGGTGCCGCTCGCGCCCTTGAGCCCGTGCGCGGCGCGCTCCAACTGGACGGCGTCGCCGCTTTCCCTGGCATCCTCGAGCCGCCGCATGATGTTCGTGGAGTCCATGAGGAAGATGCGCAGCAGCTGCTCCAGGACGTCCGCATCCCCGTCCATGCGATTCAGCGCGTCCCGCCAGTCGATCACGTCCTCGATCGCGGGCGGCGCGGACGTCCCGGTGGACGCGATCGGCGCGTCCGCGAGGAAACGCTGCATCGTGGCCAGCAGGTGGTCCGCCACGATCGGCTTGGGCACGAGTTCGTCCATGCCCGCCTCGAACACGGCCCTGCGGTCGGAATCCAGGGTGTGCGCGGTGACCGCGAGGATGGGAGTGCGGGGCAGGCCACCCTCGCACTCCAGCTCGCGGATGCGCCGCGTGGCCTCGAGGCCGTCCATCTCGGGCATCTGCACGTCCATCAGCACGATGTCCCAACCGCCCTGCCGGAACTGCTCGACGGCGTCGCCACCGTGCACGGCCGTCGCCACCTCGTAGCCCGAACGCTCGAGCAGGCGCGATGCCACCTTGCGATTGACGGCATTGTCGTCCACCACCAGCGCGCGGCGCCGGGTACACTCCTCGCGCAGCAGGTGCCGCGTGACCAGCGGGGCCGCGTCCGCCGTGGCGGGGCGCAGGTGGCGGAGCGCCTCGATGAGGTCGTGGTCACCCGCGGGCGACGACAGGTAGCCGGCGATGCCGAGTTCGCGACACCGGGCCGCGTCGCCGCGCTCGCCCGCCGACGTGAAGAGCAGCGTGGGCGGCAACGCACCGGGCGCAGCGTCGCGCAGCTGGACGAAGAACGCGAAGCCATCCAGCCCACCGTCGCGCTGGTCGAGGACCAGTGCGCGGTACGGACGCCCTTCCGACCCGGCACGGGAGAGTGCGAGCGCCGCGGCCTCCGGTCCATCCGCGGCCGCGGCGACGTCCGCGATGTCACCGGCAAGCTCGAGCACGGCCACCGTCGAGTGCCGACCCGGCGCAGCAGCCCCGACGAGCAGGACGCGGCGCCCGGCAGGCGGCGGGACGACCGGGGGTGACGCCGCGGCGGATTCGAGCGTGCGCGCGACGTCATCCGGGGCCGCGTCGAGCGGAATGACGAACGAGAATGTGCTGCCCTCCGACCGTTCGCTGGAAACGTCGAGCGAGCCGCCCATCTGCCGCACGAGCCGGGTCGCCAGGGCCAGCCCGAGGCCGATCCCGCCGTACTTCCGCGTGCTGGAGCCATCCACCTGCGAGAAGGCCTCGAAGATCTCGACCTGCCGCTCCGCCGGGATTCCGATGCCGGAGTCGCGCATCTCGAACCGCACGCGCGGCCGGCCGCCGGCCTCGGGCTCGGCGAGCACCCTCAGCACCACATCGCCGCGCTCGGTGAACTTGACCGCGTTGCTGGCCAGGCACAGCAGCACCTGTCGCAGCGCTCCCGGGTCGCCCATGCGGACGTCCGGCAGCCCGTCCGACACCTCCACCCGCCAGCGCAGGCCGCGCGCCTCGGCGTCGGCAGCCAGCGAAGCCTCGACCTCGGCAATGCAGCCGTGCAGGCGGAAGGGCACGGACTCGCGGGCCACGCCGCCGGATTCGATGCGCGCGAAGTCGAACAGGTGGTTGATGACCGTGAGCAGATCGCCCGCGGAACGGCGCATCTGCAGCACGTCCGCGCGCTGTTCGGGTTCGAGAGGCGTGTGCAGCAGCAGTTCGGACACGCCCAGGATGCCGTTGAGGGGCGTGCGCAGCTCGTGGCTCATGTTCTGCAGGAACTCGTTCTTCGCGCGCGCCGCCGCCAGCGAAGCCTCGCGGGCCTGCGCCAGCTCCTCCTCCCGCCGCCGCTGCTCGGTGATGTCCTGCAGCATCGCGACGTGGTGCGAAACCCCGCCGCCGGCCCCGCGCAGCACGAAGACCTGCGAGACCGCGAGCCAGGTCTCCCCCGCGCGCGTGGTGTTGTAGACCTCGCCGCGCCAGGCCCCACCCGCCTCGAGCGTCGACATGAGCTCGGCCCAGGTCTCGGGGCGCGTGCGCTCGTTGAGCATGAACTCGGGCGTCCGCCCGCGCACCTCGTCGGACGTCCAGCCGGTGCGCTTCTCGAACGCGCCGTTGACATATTCGAGCCTGTCGTCGGTATCGGTGATCATCACCATCGTGGGGCTGTCCGCGACCACGCTCGTGAGCAGCCGCAGGTCCTCCTCCGTCCGGCGCCGGGCAGTGACGTCGGAGAACGTGGCGACCACGCCCTGCCGGCCCCCGCCGGCAAGCCGGAATGGCGACGTGCTGACGGAGATCCAGCGGCGCTCGCCCGCAGGCGTCACGATTCCCATGACGACATCGCGTTGTGGTTCGCCCGTGTGCAGGGTGATCGCGACGGGCAGCTCGTCGCCCGGGAAGGACGAGCCGTCCTCGCGCACCGTCTGCCAGCGCGGGTCCGCGGCGAGCCGGCCCGTGATCCTGTCCGGTGCCAGCCCGAAGATGGCCTGGGCGGCGGCGTTGCTCTGCAGGATGGCGCCCTCGGCGTCCAGAAGCAGGAAGCCCTCGGAAATCGCCGCGAGCGCCGAGCGGAACTGTGACTCGCTCTCCTGCAGCGCGAGCGTCGCGGAGACGCGCTCCGTCACGTCGGTGAACACGAGGGCGAGATGGTGCACGGCACTGGAGTCGTCATGCAACGGCACCAACTCCAGTTCCGCGTGGTAGGACACTCCGTCCCGCCGTCGCAGCTCGAGGTCGCCGTGATGCTCGAGAGCCTGCGCCATCGCCGCGCCGAGTTCGGCGAATCCGTCGCGGCTCCCGCCCTGCGCGCAGAGAAGCTCGAGCGCGGGCCGGCCGGCGATCTCCGCCTCGCGCCATCCGGTCGTGCGCAGGAAGGCCTCGTTCGCCCAGCGCGCCCGGCCATCCCTGCCACAGAGGACGATGGCGCTGCCCGTGTGCTCGGTGATGAGCGAGAGGTTTGCGACCTCGTGCTCATGGCGCCGCAGCTTCCGGATGTCGGACATCTTGGCGGCCGCGCCGGCAAGCAGCCCGAGGATCTGCAGCAACAGCAGCGCGCCGATCAGCCTGAGGTGGCCACGCTCGGCGGCTTCGTCGGCGCGATCGGCGTCGCGCGCGAGCGACTCGGTCGCGACCAGGAGCCTGGACGCGCCCGGCGCGAGCGCTGTCACCGCGGCCTGATCCCCGCGCGACCACGCCACGAGATTCGGGCGTACGCCGGCCCAGAGGACCCTCACGGATCCGAGATCGCGCGCCACAGACAGGCCGGAGCCGCCGGTTCGTTTCAGCAACCCGGCACGTGGAGTCGGCTCCAGCGTGCGCAGGGCGTGGTCGAAGCACGCCACCTCGGCAGCGATCGCCGCGCGGTCCGGCACCAGGCGCAGGTCACCGTCATCGCGCTGGTCGTTGATTCGCTCGGCGGCGACGCGCATGCCGGCCACGACTTCGCTCCGGCGCCGATTCGTGGCCGAGGCATGCATCACGTTCGTCATCAGCACGACCGCGACGCTGGCGACTACGAGCGGCATCAGCAGGAACAGCAACGCGGGCACGTCGCGGCCCGGCCACGAGCGACCCTCCCGTGGGAGCGGGGTCGTCTCGCATTTCGCATGTCCCGCGGGGGCGGGCATGAGCATATCGACTCGCCGATCCAGAACGGAATCCTCTTCCGAGGGGACTCCGATGGTTCACAACCGAATGCGAGCCGCACGACGACGGCGCGCGGCTCCCAGTGCGATTATCGGTCCCGTCGCGGCTTCCTGAAGTGGCACCACCTGGAGGCTCCGCCGGGGACTTCAGTCCGCGAGACGGGTCGAAATGGCGGCGAGGTCGGCGTTTCCGCCGGACAGGATCACGCCGACCCGCTTACCGCGAACGTCCGCGCGGCCTGCGAGCCCCGCGGCGAGTCCCAGCGCGCCGGTCGGCTCCACCACCAGCTTGAGCCGCGTCCACAGCAGGCGCAGCGCGGCCACCAACTCGTCGTCCGTCACCGTGACGACGTCGTGCGCGTAGCGGCGGACCAGCGCCAGGGTCAGCTCGCTCAGGCACGGCGTGCGGGCGCCGTCGGCGATCGTGTCGGGCGCCTCCACGCGCTCGAGCCGGCCGCTGCGAAACGAGCGCGCACCGTCGTCGCCCGCCGCCGGCTCCACACCGATGACCCGGCAGCCCGGCGAGACGAGGCTTGCCGCAAGCGCGGAACCGGACAGCAGGCCGCCACCGCCGAGCGGGACCAGCAGCACGTCGCGCGGTCCGGCGTCCTCGAACAGCTCCGCCGCTGCGGTCCCGGCCCCGAGCAGGATGTCCGGATGGTCGAACGGCGGCACCAGCGTCATGCCGCGCTCGGCGGCGATGCGCCCGGCAAGCGCCTCGCGCCCCTCGCCGAGCAGGTCGTGGTGGATGACCTCGGCGCCATAGCCGCGGGTGGCATCGAGCTTGGCGCGTGGCGCGGTGCTCGGCATGACGATGACGGCCGGCGCGCCCAGCTCGCGTGCCACCAGCGCCACCGCCTGTGCGTGGTTTCCGGAGGAGTACGCCACCACGCCGTGCGCGAGCTGCTCACGCGGGAGCCGCGACACCATGTTCCACGCACCGCGGAACTTGAACGCGCCCATGCGCTGGAAGTTCTCGCACTTGAACGCGACCGAGGCGCCCAGCATCGCATCGAGCGTGCGCGAGGTGACGACCGGCGTGCGATGCGCCGTGGCCGAGACGCGGACGCGAACGTCGGAGAAACGCGCGGCCAGCGACTCGTGCCCGGGAACGCCGTGCGTCCCCGCCCAGTCGTTCATGCAGCTCAGCCTCCCGCCCCGCCACCCGACTCGAGGCCGGGCTCCGTCTGCCGCGCCGGGTCGAGCGCCTCGTCGATCTGGGCGGGCGTCAGCGACGTCATCTCGCGGGCCAGCTCGCGCACCGTGCGGCGCTCCTTGAACGAGCGCTTCGCAATCTCGGCCGCCTTGTCGTAGCCGATGAGCGGATTGAGCGCCGTCGCCATGCTGGGCGAGATCTCGATGTAGTCGCGGCAGGTGTCGGCGTTTGCCACGAGCCCGGCCAGCGCCTTGTCCGCGAACACGCGCGAAACGGCGGCGAGCAGCCGGATGCTCTCCAGCAGGTTGCGGGCGACCACCGGCAGCATCGTGTTGAGGTCGAGCTGGCCCCACTGCGCGCCGAGCGTGACCGCGACGTGGTTCCCCATCACCTGCGCGCCCACCTGCATGACCGATTCACAGATCACCGGGTTCACCTTGCCCGGCATGATGCTCGAGCCCGGCTGGATGGCCGGGAGCGTCACCTCGCCCAGGCCGCAGCGCGGGCCGCTGTTCATCAGGCGCACGTCGTTCGCGATCTTCATCAGGCTCGCGGCCACGCTGTTGAGCGCGCCACTGGTCCAGCACGCGCCGTCCTGCGCGGCCTGCGCCTCGAAGTGATTCGGGGCCTCGGCGAACTGCGTGCCAGCGAGCTTGCCCAGCTCCGAGGCGAGACGGTGGCCGAACTCCGGATGCGTGTTGAGACCCGTGCCCACCGCCGTGCCGCCGATCGCCAGCTCGCGCAGGTCGGGCAGCGTCGCCTTCACGCGCGCGATGCCGTGCTGCACCTGCGAGGCGTAGCCGCCGAACTCCTGCCCCAGGCGGATGGGCGTCGCGTCCATGAGGTGCGTGCGCCCGGTCTTGATCACGCCGTGGAACTCGACCGACTTCCGGTCGAGCACCTTCCACAGCCTCGCCAGCGACGGCAGCAGGTCACGCTCGATCTCGATCACCGCCGCGACGTGCAGCGCGGTCGGGATCACGTCGTTGCTGCTCTGGCCGGAGTTGACGTGGTCGTTCGGGTGCACCTTGCGGCCCAGGATCTCGCTCGCGCGGTGCGCGATGACCTCGTTGGCGTTCATATTCGAGCTGGTGCCGCTGCCGGTCTGGAACACGTCGATCGGGAACTGCGCGTCCCACCTGCCCTCGGCGACCTCGTTCGCGGCCTGCTCGATCGCGCGGGCGATCTCGCGGTCCACCGTGCCCAGGTCGGCGTTGACGCGCGCCGCGGCCGCCTTGATCAGGCCGAGCGTGTGGATGAACGCCGGCGGCAGGGGCTCGCCGGAGACCGGGAAGTTCTCGACCGCGCGCTGCGTCTGCGGCCCGTACATGGCCGACGCCGGCACCTGCATCTCGCCGAGACTGTCCTTCTCGATGCGGAACTCGGACATTGCAACTCCTTCGCGAACGCGCCGGCGCGCGGGCGCGACGACGCGCGCGGCGCTCCACCGGCGAAAGAGGACGAACGGGACGCGCCCCTCGGGCGCCGCCGCATGCTAACCCGGACCATTCATGAACCGCGAGCCGAGAGTGCGGGATGTGCGTCAGCGAGACTCAGCGAAACGAAGATCGGCCGACCGGACCCACTTTCGGTGGGTACCCCGGAACCGGGTTGTCCACACGATGAGAACGGCGGCCGGTCGAGCTTCGCAGCGGGACCTCCGGGACGGGACACCCACCCGGGCGCTTCGTGAGCCCGCGGCCCGGCGCGGCGGCTTGGCGCGTGGCATCCGCACCGCGGCCCGGGTAACGTGCGCGCATGCGCTCCCCCGCCGTCTCCGTCCTCGTCCCCGTGCGCGACGCCGCGCCCTGGCTGCGCGCCTCGTTTGCGTCGCTCTGGCGCCAGACGCTGCGGGACTTCGAGGTGATCGCCGTGGACGACGGCTCGCGCGACGGCTCCGGCGAATGGCTGGACCGCGAGGCGCTTCGCGAGCCCCGCCTGCGCGTGCGGCACACGTCGCCGCGCGGCCTGCCGGCGGCGCTCAACGACGCGCTGGCGCTCGCGCGTGCGCCGCTCGTGGCGCGGCACGACGCCGACGACCTCTCGCACAGCGAGCGCTTCGCCCGCCAGGCGGGGCACCTCGCGTCGCACCCCGAAGTGGGCGTGATCGGGACGCGCCTGCGACTCTTCCCGGCGGGCGCCTGCGGCGCCGGCATGCGACGCTGGGTGGAGTGGCACAATGCGCTGATCCGGCACGAATCCATGCACTGCGAAGCGCTGATCGACAGCCCGCTCGCGCACGGCACCGCGATGGCGCGGCGCGGGGTGCTGGAGGCCGCGGGCGGATGGCAGGAGCACGGCTGGGCGGAAGACCTGGACCTGTGGGTGCGACTCTTCGAGCGTGGCGTACGCTTCGCGAAGCTGCCGCGCGCGCTCTACGGCTGGCGCCAGCACCCCGCGAGCTCCACGCGCGTGGATCCACGCTACGCCCGGGCGCGCTTCCTCCTGCTCAAGATCGCGGCACTCGACCGCACGCTGCTCGCCGGCCGTCGTCGCGCCACGCTGGTCGGTACCGGCGCGAGCCTCGAACGCTGGCGCGAAGCCCTCGGGGGCCGGGCGGCGGAATCACGCGAGGCAAGGGCGCCCTCGGTCGGAGTCCTCGCGGGACCTGTCCCCTTCGTGCTCGTCTATGTCTCCCCGTCCGCCCGGGAACGCTGGCGGGCGGCAGCCCGGACTGCCGGATTGGCCGAAATGCGTGACTTCATATTCGTTTCTTGATAACTCTTGCAGTTTCGCATTGACCATGGCTCCGACCTGTGCATCAATCCGCCCAGTCGGCTCGATTCATGAGCCCGCCGCCTGCGAGTGCGATCTGCACGTCATCCGCTGCGAAGCTCGGTCGGCCGCTGTTCTCATCGTGTTGGCAACACGGCTGCGGCGCGGCCGACCGATCTTCCTGCCGCTGACGCACGTCCCGCACTCCCGGCTGGCGGTTCATGAATCGTCCGGCCTGGTCCCTCGTCCCCCGAACATCAAGGAGCCACAATGGCAAAACGCCAACGGAAGACGTACACAGAGACAGAGCGGCAGGACGTTCTGGCCGCCGCGCAGAAGGAAGGACTCACTGCGCTCCAGATCCAGAAGAAGTTCGGCGTCAGGCCGGTCACGTACTACTCGTGGCGGAAGAAGAAGGGCCTCCAGGGCCTGCGCGGGCGTCGTCCCGCCGTTGGCGCGACGGGCGGTGATCTCGGCTCGCAGGTGCGCGCTGGCGTGCAGGCCCGGGTGCGGGAAATCCTCCCGGGCATCGTGCGCGAGGAAGTGGCGGGTTACCTCGACGCGCTGTTCGGTCGGGGAGGCATTGCCCCGCGGCGCCGCGCCGCACGCAAGAAGAAGTAGCGGCAAAGCCGGAAGCACCCCGAGGGACACCGCGGCGCGCGACCAGATCGGTCGGGCGCCGCGCTCGTTCACGCCCGGCCCGGACGAATCAGGAACCGCCAGCCGAGAGTGCGAGATGGGCGTCCGCGGCAAGAAGATCGGCCGGCCGCGCCGGAACCGTGTTGAACCGTGTTGGAGACACGATGAGGACAGCGGCCGGTCGTGCCTCGCAGCGGATGGCGC
>CAIXRL010000791.1 GCA_903921835.1 Candidatus Eiseniibacteriota bacterium
TCATCGGCGCGCCGCGATCGGCATGCACGGTGAGTTGGCCGGGTTCGATGCCCTGTCGCTCGCAGCTCTCGGCGATCAACGGCTCGGCGATGGCCGCCCCCCTCTCTGCCAACATGCGTGAGACACCGACCCCCCGGAAGTTTAGTGTAGAGGGCGAGGCGGGAAACGAGGATGTCTACGATGTTGGAGGGCGTGCCGGTGGCGCTGGAGACCGAAGTGGTAGCGAAGGCCCAGCGGCGGCGGTTCACGGCCGCGGAGAAGCTGCGGGTGCTGCGCCAGGCGGACGGGTGTGCGAAGCCCGGCGAGGTGAGCGCGCTGCTGCGACGCGAGGGGCTGTACTCCTCGCACCTGGCGTCGTGGCGTGCCGCGCGGCAGCGGGGTGAGCTGGCCGGGCTGGCACCACGCGCCCGGGGGCCGAAGGCGAAGCCGGTGGACCCGCGGGACCGCCGGCTGGCCGAACTCGAGCGCGACAACCGGCGGCTCCAGGCGCGGCTTGAACGCGCCGAGGGGCTGATCGAGGTCCAAAAAAAAGTCTCGCAACTCCTGGGCATCCCGCTCGAGAGCGACGGGAAGGCCTGATGCAGACCGTCGCCGAGCTCGGACCCCGGCTGGGCGTCGCCCCGACCTGTGCCGTACTCGGGGTGCCCCGCACCAGCTTCTATCGCCACCAGCGGCCACGCCCCGCGCAGCGACCACGGCCGACGCCGCCACGTGCGCTCGCGCTGGCGGAGCGCCAGGAAGTGCTCGACACCCTACACGAGCCGCGGTTCGTGGATCTGGCCCCGGCACAGGTCTACGCCACGCTGCTCGACGATGACCGCTACCTGTGCTCGGAGCGCACGTTCTACCGCGTGCTGGAGGCCAACGCCGAGGTGCGCGAGCGGCGCGACCAACTCCGTCATCCCCACTACGCCGCGCCACAGTTGCTGGCCACCGGGCCGAACCAGCTGTGGAGTTGGGATATCACCAAACTGCTCGGCCCGGCCAAGTGGACCTACTACTACCTCTACGTGCTGCTCGACGTGTTCAGCCGCTACGTGGTGGGCTGGACGCTGGCGCGGCGGGAATGGGCGGCCATCGCCGAGCCGTTGATCGCCGAGAGCTGCGAGCGACAGGGCATCGAACCCGGCCAACTCACCGTGCATGCCGATCGCGGCGCGCCGATGATCGCAAAGTCGATGGCGTTCCTGCTCGCCGACCTCGGGATCACCAAGACCCACTCGCGACCGCACGTCTCGAACGACAATCCGTTCTCCGAGTCGCAGTTCAAGACGTTCAAGTACCGGCCCGACTTCCCGGACCGTTTCGGCTCGTTCGAACACGGGCACGCTCACTGCAGCGACTTCTTCCCCTGGTACAACACCGAGCATCACCACGTCGGGCTCGGGCTGTTCACGCCGCACGACGTGCACTACGGCCTGGCGGCGGCGAAGCAAGAACGGCGAGCGCGGGTGCTGGTCGAAGCGTTCGCGAAGAACCCGGAGCGGTTCCCCAACGGCTGCCCGGTGCCGCGACCGCTGCCGACCGCGGTCTGGATCAATCCACCGA
>CAIXRL010000792.1 GCA_903921835.1 Candidatus Eiseniibacteriota bacterium
CGATTTCGGGTTCATTCTTCGGGCCTCCGCACGACACGCGACTCGGCGCGCCGGTGGGGAATGCGCGCGAGGAAGACGACACCGCCGATCAGGCTCACTGCCAGAGCGACGAGATAGGTCGTGAACTGTAGCGTGAACGCCATGCTGTGCGCGACGCCGACGAGGCCGAACAGGACGACCCCGGCGCCTTCACGCACGCCTATGCCATTCAACGAGATGGGCAGGGACACTATCACCGCGAGCAACGGCACGAAAAGGAAGAAGTAGGCCAGCGCGACGTGCAGGCCCAGCGCGCGCGCCACGAGCACGTGAACACCGATCCGCATGACCTGCACGCATGCGGCGATGGCGAACAGTTCCATGAACATTCGCGGCTGGCCCCGGAAGCTCTCCAGCCGGCCCGAAAGGTCGTCCAGCGCGGGCCGCAGGCGCCCGAGCCCGATGCGCGCCAGCACGCCCTCGATCAGGGCCAGCGCCTGCGGGTGCAGGACCGCCCAGAGCATGAGCACGCCGATGACGAAGAACCCGATCACGCCCCCGTAGAAGGTGGTGATCCAGGCGGGCGAGAGCTTGAGTTCGTGGATCGCCGGCAGCGTCGTCAGCAGGGCGAGCCCGCCCAGCGCCACGGTGCCGACCATGCGGTCCATGAGCACGGTCGAGAACGCGCGGGCACGCGACGAGGCGCCGCCCCGCGCGGCGTCCAGCACACGCGCGAAGTCGCCGCCCACGTTGGCGGGCAGGAAGTTGTTGAAGAAGAGCCCGACGTGGTAGTACGCGCACACCTTCCAGAACGGGATGTCGATGCCCACGGCGCGCAACAGCCGGTTCCATTGGAAGGAGCCGAGGATGTTGCTCGCGAGCATCACGCCGAAGGCCAGCGCGAGACCCGCGGGACTCGCCTGCGCGATCGCCAGGCGCACGTCCTTCCAGTCGAGCCGCGTGCGGAAGAGGAAGACGAAGAGCGCGACGGACAGCGCGATCTTGACCGCGAGCAGCAGCGCCGTCTTCGGCGACAGCTTCGTACCGGGCTCACCGGCCATCGGCGCCCTCCCCCGTCAGCGCGTCGAGCGACCGGCGCGCGCAATCGTCCCAGCGAAAACGCTCCGCCCACGCCACGCCCGCGGCCGCGAGCCGTGCGCGCAGCGCCGTGTCGGTGAGCACGCGCATCAGGGCGTCCGCGAGCGCGCCGTCGTCGTCGTAGCGCACGAGCAGGCCCGTCTCGTCGCGGCGCACCGAATCGCGCAACCCCGGGCTGTCGGCCGCCACGACCGCGGTGCCGCACGCGCCGGCCTCGACCACGGTGAGCCCCCAGCCCTCCTTGGGGCTCGGCTGCACGACGGCCCACGCGGACTGGATGCGACGCACCTTCTCGGCGAACGGCAGGAAGCCGCAGAACTCGACGGCGTGCGCGACGCCGCGCGTCGCGGCCTGGCGGACCAGCTCGGGCTGCCACGGACCGTCGCCGATCACCTGCAGCCGCAGCTGCGGCACCTGCTCGAGCACGCGCGGCAGCGATCTCAGCACCCAGTCGAGGCCCTTGTAGCGGCGCAGCCGGCCGACGAACACCAGCGTCGGGCGCGCGGATTTCGCCACCGCGGGATCGACGCGATAGCGCTCGTGGTTCAGCCCGCAGTGCACGACGGTGATGCTCCCGGTCGGGATGCCGCGGTGGACGAGGTCGTCGCGCGTGCTCTCGGAGATCGCGAGGAAGCGCGCGCCGCGGTAGGCGGCGGGAATGAAGCGCTCGAGCGCGACCACGTACGACGCGACCAGCGCGTTCGCCTCGGCGAACGCCGCGGCGCCGAACAGGTGCGGCACGATCACGGCGACCGGCGCCTTCGTGCCCAGAGCGACGAAGCACGGCACCTTGTTGACGTCCTCGACCACGAGGTCCGGCGCGTTCGCGCCCGCGAACTCTCGCCGCAGCACGCCCGGCACCACGAGGTTGAAGTTCCACCAGTTACCGCGCCGCGCGACGTGGATGCCGCGGTGCAGGGAGTCGGGCACGCCCCCGGGGAAGCCGCTCGCCAGCCACGTCACGCGCATGCCGCGCCGCACGCCCTCGAGCAGGATCTCCTCGAGGTGCAGTTCCGCGCCCCCCGCCTCGGGATGCGCGGGGTCGCGAAAGTTCACGGCCAGCAGGTGGCGCGGGGCGGTCATTTCGGCCGGGCCACCGTTCCGATCACGTGACAGGTCCACAACGCCCAGCGGCGGCCGCGCAGCGAGGCGCGCAGGCCCTCCCAGGCGCCCGACCACCACGCCGGCCCCTTCGGGTGCAGCGGCAGCCGCAGGCCGAGCCCGCGCTTGAGCGACTCGCGCAGGGCGCGGTACCACAGCCCCGGCACCATCCAGTCGCCGTAGGTCCGCACCACGTCGAGCCCCGCGTCGCGGCAGAGCGCCTCGAGCTGCGCGGGCGTGAACTGCGTCTCCCAGCCCGCGAACCACACGCCGAGCAGGATGAACACGTTCTTCATGAGCGTGTAGAGGTGGAACGTCTGCGGCACGTCCACGAGCATGCGGCCGCCGCGCGCCGTGACGCGCGCGTTCTCGCGCAGCAGCGGCATCGGGTCGCGGAAGTGCTCGAGAAGTCCCTGGTGGAACGAGACGTCGATCGCGCCATCGCGAAACGGCATGCGGGTGGCGTCGGCCTGCACCAGCAGCACCGGGACGCCCTGCGCCGCGGCCTGCGCCTTCACGAGCGCCAGCGAGGCGGGCGAGTAGTCCAGCACGATGCCGCGGGCGCCACGGCGGGCCAGGTCGAGCAGGTCGCGGCCCGAACCGGCGCCGATCTCCATCACCCAGCGGCCCTCGACGGGACCGTCGGCGAGCACCTCGCGCACGAGACGGCCTCCGGTCGAATACGTGCCCTCGATGTCGGCCTGGTGACCCTTCCAGTACGACTCCCAGTGCTCGAGTGTGGATACGCGCGCCATGCGTCCTGTCCCCCTGGTCATTCGCCCCACTGCAGTCGTTCGGCGAGCAACGGCGGCAGTCCCGCCGCGCGGATGCAGGCCATCGCGGCGGGGATGTCGTATTCGAGCCGGACGTGCTCGAAGCGCAACGCTTCGTCGTCGAACAGCATGTAGCCCGCGCGCCGGTCGCCGTCACGCGGCTGTCCCACGCTGGGCACGTTCACGAGGTAGCGGCAGTCGCGCCGGCCGGTGACGACCGCCTCGCGCGTATAGCGGACATTGGAGCCCCCCAGCTCGAACGTGCCGGGATAGTGCGAATGCCCGATGAAGCAGATGCTCTCCTCGCACGACTCCATCTGGAACGCGGCGTCGTTGGGAGAGAGCACGTACTGCCATTCCTCCGGCTCGGCCGGCGAGGAGTGCACCAGCAGCACGCCGCGCCAGTGGATCGTGAACGGCAGGGCGCGCAGGTACTCGAGGTTCCCTGGGGTCAGGTGCTCGGTCGTCCAGCGGGCGGCCGCGGCAGCATCGGGGTTGAAGTACCCGAGCTTGATGCGCCCACAGGCCGCGAGGTCGTGATTACCGGCGACCGCGCCCTCGATGCGGGGCCGCAGGCTCTCGATGCACTCGTTGGGCGAAGCGCCGTAGCCCACGAAGTCGCCGAGGCAGACCATGGCGTCGGGCTTGCGCCCGTCGACGTCTTCCAGCACGCGCTCGAGCGCCGGGAGGTTGCCGTGCACGTCCGAGAGGATGGCCAGGCGCATCAGAACTCCGCGGGTCTCAACTCGCGCGCCGCGCGGTCGAGCACCCCGTTGACGAACCTGCCGGACTCCGCGCTGCCGTAGCGGCGCGCGATCTCGATCGCCTCGTCGAGCACGACGCGCGCCGGCGAGCCGGGCCGCGCGACCAGTTCCGCGACCGCGACGCGAAGCACCGCGCGGTCCGTGGCGGCAAGGCGCTGCAGCGGCCAGTGCTCGGCGGCCGCGCGCAGGCGCTCGTCGATCGCGGCGCCATCGCTCTCGAGCACGCGGACGAGGTCCTCGATCAGCTCGACCTGGTCCTCGGAGAGAGACTCCTCCTCGCGCCGCAACGCCCACGCGAACGGGTACGCGTCGCCCGCGACGTCGGCCTGGAAGGCGACGCGGAACGCCACCTCGCGGGCGCGGCGGCGGGTGCCCGCGGCGGGCCCGCTCATGACGCGAACCTGCCATTCAGCTGGTTCGCGCAGCGAATCGCGGCGAGCGCCACCTGCGCGCCGGTGTTGCCGTGCTCGCCGCCGCTGCGGGCCTCGGCCTGTCCCACGTTCTCGACCGCAAGCACGCCGTTGAGCACAGGGACGCCCGTATCGAGCGTGACGCGCATGAGCCCCTGCGCCGTGTTGTCGGACACGAGCCGGAAGTGCTCGGTCTCACCGCGGATGACGCAGCCGAGGGCGATCACCGCCTCCGGGAGAAAGGCGTGCGGCACCGGGTCGCCGTCCTCGATGTCCCGGAACCCGTCCGGCCCTCCAGTGGACAGCGCCGCCATGGCCGCCCAGGGCAGCTCCAGGCTTCCCGGCACCCGGTGCACCTCGACATCCTCGTCCGCCACGCCACGCGAGCGCAGCGTCGCAAGCGCGCCGTCCAGCAGGCGCTTCACGATGCCCTCGTTCCATTGCGCCGCGACGATGCAGAACTTCAGGCCGGTCCCGTCGTCCGACGGCACGTACTCGCGCACGCTCATACCTCCCCCATCTCCAGGTCGAGCAGGTGCCCGAGCTTGTCGCGCTTCGTCGAGAGGTAGCGGCGGTTGAACTTGTTGGGCTTCACCTGCAGCGGCACGCGCTTCGTGATCTCGAGTCCGTACGCCTCCAGACCCACGACCTTGCGCGGGTTGTTGGTGAGCAGTTCGAGCTTGCGCAGCCCCAGATCCGCCAGGATCTGTGCGCCGATGCCGTAGTCGCGCAGGTCGGCCGGGAAACCGAGCTCGAGGTTCGCCTCCACGGTGTCCAGCCCGCGGTCCTGCAGCGCGTACGCGCGCAGCTTGTTCGCCAGCCCGATGCCGCGGCCTTCCTGGCGCAGGTAGAGCAGCACGCCCGCGCCGCGCTTCGCGATCGCGCGCAATGCCGCGTGCAGCTGCTGCCCGCAGTCGCAGCGCCGCGAGCCGAACACGTCGCCGGTGAGGCACTGGGAGTGGACGCGCACGAGCGCCGGCCTGCTCTTGGACAGCTTGCCCATCACCAGCGCGATGTGGTGGTCGCCCTCGAGCACGCTCTCGTAGAGGTGCAGCTCGAACTCGCC
>CAIXRL010000793.1 GCA_903921835.1 Candidatus Eiseniibacteriota bacterium
CGCTGTGCGCCGCCACGGGCGACCAACTCGTCCCCACGATCGCCTCGGACGGCGCGGGCGGCGCCATCGTCACCTGGCACGACAACCGCAGCGGCACCTTCGACATCTACGCGCAGCGCATCAGCGCCGCGGGAGCGCTCCAGTGGACGGCGAACGGCGTGGCGCTGTGCGCCGCCACGGGCGACCAACTCGTCCCCACGATCGCCTCGGACGGCGCGGGCGGCGCCATCGTCACCTGGCAGGACCAGCGCAGCTACGCCAACGACATTTACGCGCAGCGGGTCGTAGGCAACCCGGAGCCCGCCATCACGAGCGTGCGCGACGTGCCGAATGACGAGGGTGGTCGCGTGAAGCTGAGTTGGAGTCCAAGCCCGTACGAGGCCCTCGGCCCACCGACCGTCACCTCCTACGAGGTCTATCGGTCGGTGCCGCCGAATCCGAGTCCCTCGTACGCGCGACGCTTGGAGCGCCGGCGCGCACTCGCGCTCGATCCGCTGGGCGTGCAGTTCATCTCGTGGGAGTACGTCGCCACGGTGCCCGCGCGGCAGGACTCCGGGTACAGCTACGTCGTGACGACGATGTTCGATTCCTCGTCCACGGGGAACTCGAAGACGTACTTCCGGGTGATGAGCGTGGCCTCCACCGGGTACTGGCCCTCGCAGCCCGATTCGGGCTATTCGGTGGACAACCTGTCGCCGCTCGCCCCGGCGCCGTTCACCGGCCGATACGCTGCAGGCACGACCACGATGCTGTGGGGCGCCAATCGCGAAGCCGACCTGGCGTCGTACCGGTTGTACCGCGGCACCAGCGCCGCGTTCGTGCCTGCCCAGGGGAACATGGTCGTCGAGCAGGCGAACACCGCGTACACGGACTCGCCCGGGTCGCCGTTCTATTACAAGCTCTGCGCCGTGGACGTGCACGGCAACGCGAGCGGCTTCGCCATGTTGTTGCCCGCGGGGGTGTCGGACGTTCCCCACGGCCCAGCGCTGGCGTTCGCGCTCGAAGGCGCGCATCCGAACCCGGCGCGCGGTGGGGAGTCGGGTGTGGCGTTCACGCTTCCGGATGGAGCGCCTGCGCAGCTCGAGCTGGTCGATGTGAGCGGCCAGCGGTGGGGCCGGCGGGAAGTCGGCTCGATGGGCGCTGGCCGGCACGTGGTGCCCCTTGGCGGCTCCCGGCGGCTTCCGCCCGGACTCTACCTGGTGCGGCTCACCCGGGGCGCGCACGCCCTGGTGGTTCGGGCGGTGGTGCTCGAGTAGAGCGGGGGCGCGGACATGCCCCTGCCGCGCTGATCCGATCGATGCCGGGGGACCGGGCCGGCGCCGCCGCGGTCGCCCGCTGCGGCGCCGGCCGCGACTCTCGCGCGGACCGGCCCGCGCTACTCCGCGCCGAGCCGGTGGACGCGGATCATGTTCGTCGGGCCGTTGCGTCTGCAGTGCGTGCTGGCGACGATCACCACCTGCTCGCCGGGGGCGCCCCGGTTCAGCTCGCGCATCGTGCGGTCCACCTGGCGCACCATCTCCTCGATGCTCGTGGCGGCCGGCACCACGACGGTCTCGACGCCCCATTGCAGCGCCAGTCGGCTGCGCACCGCGGGCTCGGACGTGAACGCCAGCAGGGCGATCGGATCGCGGTGGCAGGAGACGGCCCGGGCCGTCGCGCCCGACGCCGTGAACGCGACCAGCGCGCGCGCCCCGATGTCCTCGGCGATGCGCACCGCGGCGGCGGCAATCGCGTCGCCGCGCGATTCGCGCCGCAGCGAGACGCCCGGGACGGCGGCCAGCGCCTGCTCCTCGACCGCCTGGATGATGCGGGCCATGGTCTCCACGACCTCGACCGGGTGCGCGCCGACGCTGGTCTCGCCGGAGAGCATGAGCGCGTCCGCGCCGTCGAGCACCGCGTTGGCGACGTCGGAGGCCTCCGCGCGCGTCGGGCGCGAGTGCACGATCATGGACTCGAGCATCTGGGTGGCGACGATCACGGGCTTGGCGACCGCGCGCGCGAGCCGGATGGCGCGCTTCTGCACGAGCGGCACCTGCTCGAGCGGGATCTCCACACCCAGGTCGCCGCGCGCCACCATGAGGGCGTCGAACGCGCCGATGATGGCCTCGAGGTTCCCGACCGCCTCGGGCTTCTCGATCTTGGCGATGACCGGCAGGCGCAAGCCCAGCTCGTCCATGATGGCGTGCACCTGTTCGACGTCCTGCGCCGAGCGCACGAACGACAGCGCGACCAGGTCCACGCCCAGGCCGAGCGCGAAGCGCAGGTCCTCGACGTCCTTCCCGCTCATGCTGGGCGCGCTCACGCGCACGCCGGGGAGGTTGATCCCCTTGTGGTCCGAGACCACGCCGCCCTCGATCACGGTGCAGCGCACGCGCGTGCCGTCGGTGTCCTCGACGCGCAGCTTCACGTTGCCGTCGTCGATCAGCAGCGCGTCGCCGGCGTGGACGTCACGCGCGAGCGCTTCGTACGTCGTGGACGCCAGCGTGCCGTTACCGCCGCCGCGCTCCGTGGTGATCGTGAACGCCGCGCCCGCGACCAGGGTTACGGGGCCCGCGTCGAAGCTGCCGAGCCGGATCTTGGGTCCCTGCAGGTCCACCAGGATGCCGACCGCGCGCCCCGATTCCCCGGATGCACGGCGCACGTTCGCGTAGAGCGCGGCGTGGTCTTCGCGCGTGCCGTGACTGAAGTTGAGCCGGGCGACGTCCATGCCCGCGCGCACCAGCGCGAGGACGGCTTCGGGCGTGTGCGTGGCCGGGCCGAGCGTGCAGACGATCTTGGCGCGTCGGTTCATGGTGTGGGGTATCGGCTCGCAGTGGGCGGGCGCGTAGCCCGGTGGTTTCGCGCGCGGGAATCCCGGCAGGCCCGCGCGTTACGCGTTCGCGAACGGCGCCCGCGGGCGCCGGGGCGACCCGGGAGAAGGATGGGGTGAGTGAGGGGGTTCGAACCCCCGACCCTCGGGACCACAACCCGATGCTCTGCCAGCTGAGCTACACCCACCACCATTCTCGACCCGGATCCACTTCACCCGAACACTGGCGCGCCTGGAGGGGATCGAACCCCCGACCTGCGGATTAGAAATCCGCTGCTCTATCCAACTGAGCTACAGGCGCTGGCGGACTGCGATATTTCGGCGATTACTGCGCCGGCTTGGTCGGGCCGTGCTCGACGTATCCTACGATACGACTGCGCGCGGCCCTCGGGCGCCGGCTTGTACTCCCCGAAATCTCGCAGTCCGCCGCGTGCTGCGGACTC
>CAIXRL010000794.1 GCA_903921835.1 Candidatus Eiseniibacteriota bacterium
ATGCGGCGTTCGCCGGCGGCGCGGCCGCGCTCGGCGCGTGGGCGATCGCGCGGGCGTGCGCCGATCCGCCCTCGGCATTGCGCCCACTGCCGCTGCGGGTGGCGGACTCATGGCGCGCACGGGCGGCGCGTGTCACGGCCGTTCTCGCCGCCGTCTGCCTGCTCGACGCGCTGCTCGCCTGGTCACTGCCGCCACTGGCGCGCGTGGGGCTCGTGCTGACGTTTCTGCCGAGCGGAGCCGCCATCGCGCTGCTGGGCGTGAACTATGGCATCACGCTCTCGCCGCGCAGGCGGATCGCGGAGAACCTCTACCTCGGCTGGCTCGGCGTGGCGCTGATCGCGAGTTGGATGATTCCGTTCCTCGGCTGGGGCGTGATGATCGCCGGCCTGCTGCATTCCGGCGCGCGGCTTTCGCGCGCCCCGCGCATGGAGGTGACCTGATGCTGCGCGTCGAGAACCTGGGGCACGCCTACGGCGATCGCGTGGCGCTCGCGGGGGTATCGCTGGCCGTGGCCGGCGGCGAGATCGTCGGACTGCTGGGCGCCAACGGCGCCGGCAAGAGCACGCTGCTGCGCATCGCGGCGGGCCTCCAGCCGCCCGACGAGGGGCGCGTCGCGGTCGCGGACCACGACGTCTGGGACGCGCCGCTGCTCGCGCGCGCGGCGCTCGGCTACGCCGCCGAGGAGCCGGCCTTCTACGAGGAGCTCTCGGCCGCGGAGTACCTCGCGTTCGTCTCCGCCGTGCGCGGGCTCGAGCCGGCCGCCGCGCGCGAGCGGACGCTGGCGCTCGCCGGGCGGCTGGAGCTGCGCGAGCGCCTGGACGATCCCGTGCGCGGGTACTCGCACGGCATGCGCAAGAAGCTCTCGTTTCTCGCCGCGGTGCTGCACCGCCCGCGCGTCCTGCTGTGCGACGAGGCGCTCGAGGGATTCGATGCGCCCTCGGCGCTCGAAGCCAAGGAGGAGCTGCGCGGCCTCGCGCTTGGGGGCAGCGCGATCCTGTTCTCGAGCCACGTCACCGAAACCGTGGAGCGCCTGTGCAGCCGGGTCGTGATCCTGCGCGAGGGACGCCTCGCCCGCGAGCTGGCGCGCGGGGACTGGGGCGCGACCGGCGACCCGCACTCGCTGCTCGAGCGCGCGTTCCTCGCGGCGATCCGCGGCGGGGACTGAAGCGCTTCTCCCGGGAGCGAGCCGCCGCGCCCCGGCGCCAAAGCCCCGGGGCCTCGCGGCTCACGCACCGGCCCGCCCGGCCGCTTCCCGCGCGGGACCGCGGAGCGTAGGGTTCCGGGGCGCGGCGGGCCGGGTTCCTTCCCGCGCACGGTTCCGTGTGGAACCACGTTTTCGGGGCGCGCCCTCATGGAGGTCACATGCGATCGTCGGCGATTCTCCTGCCCGTTGTCCTGCTGCTCGCATCGGGAGCCGGCGCCGCTTCGCCGGCGGGGAGCCCGCCCGGGGGCGGGACGTACCGCATCGTGCTTTCCCGGCGCGCCGTGGGTGCGGGCGGGCAGGTCGAGTTGAGGCTCGTCCCGCCCGCGCCCGCGGACGTTCGAGTGGGCTGGCCGGTGGCGTCGGGCGGGCCGGGGGGCCGGCTCTACGCCCCCGTCTACCGGGCGCCGTACCTCATCCCGGCCGGGACTCCGCCCGCCAGGGTGAGCGTCGGCGGGTCGGGTCCAGGCTGGAAGACGGTCGTCTCGACAGAGATCGAGTTGCTGCCGGGCAGTGTGCCGGGCG
>CAIXRL010000795.1 GCA_903921835.1 Candidatus Eiseniibacteriota bacterium
GAACAGGCTCTCCCGTTCGATTCGCTCGTTGATGACCTTGATATCGTCCGTCTCGATCCCCATGTCTCCTCCAGGCACAGCCGGCACGACGCCACCACCGTGACGAGCGAGTCCCGCGGACCGGGACGCTCACGAGGCGGCGCGAGAGTGTGACATTGTATTCCGGCCCGCGGGGCGTGAGGCGTCAGAACCCGGCAAAATTGATAGTGAGGCGGCTGCGTCCGTCCCCGGGCAGGGCGGGCCGGTTGGGGCGCGATGCGCGGCCGGCGAGGAGAGCGAACGGGGGCGTCGCTCCCTGCGCCGTCACCGCAGCTCGGCGCGAACGTGAACGCGCCGCTGGCGCGCCGCACGCCGACCTTCCGGTCGCGAACGCTGCCTCGCGCCTTCGAGCGCGAGCGCCCGGGCCGCGAGAGGATCGATCGACACGCGCTCGATGGGCCAGCAGGCCGGACCTGGTGCCGCCGCGGCCCGCAACGCCACGAGTGCATGCTTCAATTGCGGGCTCGGGCAGCCCGAAGCGGTAGGCGACGGTCACTTCTGCCTCCTGCACGCCGTTGAAGGTCTTGGTCTCCACGCGGATGCCGGCGACCACCAGCTCGACCAGCAGGCGCTTGGTTTCCCAGGTCCTTGGCTTGTCGAGGTGCCCCGCGAGCTCCTCCAGGAGCGCCCTGGTCGATTCCAGGCGGCCCTGGGCGGCCTTGGCGCCGCTGGCGTCGGCCTCGAGCTCCCGAATCCGCCCGCGAAGCCGGGCCTTCTCCTGCTCGATCTCGTCGAGTTGGCGATCCAGCGTCGCATCGTCGATACGGCCGCGCCGGAAGAGCCCGAGGATGCGGTCGTGCTCGGCTGCCTTGGACTCCAGGGCCTGCCTGAGCCCCTTGGCCTCGCCCTCGCTTCGGCGGAGTTCGAGCTCCTGCCCGCGAAACTGAGTCTTCACCTCCCGCAGCACAGCCTCAGGGTTACGAAGGAACCGTTCGATGTCCTTCCAGATGCGGTCTTCGAGGTCGCCGTTGACCGTCTTCGAAGTGCACTTGCCGACCTTGTCACCGAAGATGGCGCGGCCTTGGTGCTTCCCGTTGCAGACGTAGTAGGTCTGCATGGGTCCGCCGCGGCTCGCCCACCCGGTTCCGATGTAGGTGAGCCCGCAGTGTGCGCACTTCATGAGTCCGCGCAGCAGGTACTTGCGTTTGGCGTTGCGCTGGCCGAACTTGAAGTTCCGCTTCATCGTGGCCTGTGCACGATGCCAGAGTGCCTCGTCCACGATGGCCGGCACGGGCCTCGAGATCAGTTCCTGCCCCCTGGCCGTCCGCTTGCCGTACTCATGCAGGCCCCGGTAGGTCGTGTTCACGAGCATGTTGCGCACGCGGCCGGAACGCCAGATTCCAGACGTGGCCTTGCGGCGCTTGCCGCCGGCGCTCTGGAGAGCGTCCCGGACGTACGCCGGGGGCACCCCCAGGCTGTTCAAGTGTGAGGCGATGACGATGCAGGACTTCCCCTCGTCACCCGCCAGGCGGTAGATGAGCCGAACGACGTCCGCTTCGCTCATGGTCGTCCCGGGGACCGGCGTTTCCGAGACGACGAGGCGAGCCTCGCGCTTCCGCCCTTCGACGCGGTACCCGTAGGGCGTGACGCCGCTGATCCAGACGCCGAGCCGCAGGAGGCGATTGCGGCCCTCCACGGACCGCTGGATGAACGTCTCCCGCTCGAAGCCGGCGAAGCTGGAGAGCATCGACCGCATGAGGCGCCCGGCGGGGCTCTCGTCGAAGACTTCGGTCATGCTCTGCAGCTTGACGCCGCGCTTCTTGAGCTCGCTGATCGCCATGAGCGTCAGGAGAGGGTCACGGCCGAGGCGGTCGAGCTTGTAGACCAGGACCGTGTCGAACTTCTTGGCGAGTGCATCCGCCAGCAGCCGGGCTCCCTCAGGGCGCTCTTCGAGCGGGAGCATGCCCGTGACGCCGTCGTCAGCGTACAAGCCCGCAACCTGGATCTCGTGCTGCTCGCAGTAACGTCTGGCGAACTCGCGCTGCACTTCGATGGACTGCTTCTCGCGCTGCTCCTCGCTGCTGACGCGGAGGTAGATCGCGGCACTCACCCGCGCTTCTCCTTCTCCGTTCGCAGCCAGCCACGCACCGTCTTGAGGCGACTACCCACTTGGCGGGCAATCTCGGGCTCCGGCACGCCTCGCTGGTACAGCTCCCGAGCCTTGAGCATGCGCTCCGTGTACCTCGCCTTTGCGTGGCGAGAGGGCACGCCCCGGGCCCGGCAAGTACCGCAGAAGCTCGCGCGGGTGGGGTTGGGCGCACGGAGCGGCTTGTAGGGCCTGCCACATTGGGAGCAGATCGCGCTGCTCCCGACGCGGCTGATCCGGATCATGAGCTGCAAGCCAATTAGTCCGAAGAGCTTGCCGTACTCAGTTCCGCCCAGACGCATCACCGGGCGATTGCTGCGCAGGACCAGCATCGGCGCAACGCGTCCAGTTCTGACCCAGGCGTTGACGAAGTGAGTCAGGAACTGCTGGTCGGAACTACGCGTACGCCCCAGCGCCGAGGGGTCACCTGGCAGCTCCGCGAGCAGGCCCGCGGGGAAGATCCCCGAGACGACGACCTTCCAGTCCGCTTTGCTTCCCGGCTTTAAGGACCGCACGGCCTCCGCCACGCGCAGGAGTGCACGCGCTCGAGCAGCCCACTGACGCCAATGGGCCAGCGCCTCGCTTCCGGCGATCGGGAAGGTCTGCCACGCATCGCCGCTCGAATCGAGAGGGGCGCAGCTCGGCAGGAGCACATGTTCGAACTCGAAGAGGTGGGGAACCGGGGGTTGCGCGACCGGGAGCCCGTGGGCGCACAGGTGAAGCACGCCCCAACGACGGGCGAAGCGCAGAACTCGCGATCCGTCGTCGTCGTCCGCCAACTTCATGAACTCATCGAGCATCTCGGGGGCTGGGCTCGTCTGGGACGGCAGGCGCCCGACCATCGCGGGTTGAGCCGCCGCCCCCTTGGATGAAGCTCTCGGGCTCTTCCGAACTGGGCTCGCCGGCTCCAGGGTGTAGTACTGGTAGCGGAGGAAGTCCCCCTCGAGTTCCACAACCCTCGGGACGACGATGACGTCGCACGGCACACGCTCATCGACGCGGCCGTTTTCATCCGTGACGGGTTCCGCTGAGTAGTCAGGCATGTGCACCCTCCTGGTAAGGACATTAGGAGAATAGTAGGTAGCTTTCATTAGTCAAGCCGGAAGTGCAGAGTCCCCCTGTGACCAGCGGACACAGGAGGACACAGAAAATGGAAAAGCTGCTGCTGCGGCCTAACGAGGCCGCCGAACTGCTCGGAGTGGGCAGGTCGACGATCTACGCACTCCTCGCCTCGGGCGACGTGCCGTCGGTGCGCGTCGGGCGGTCGGTTCGACTCCCCCTCGAGGCATTGAGGCAGTGGGTGGCCGCGCGCGCGGCCGGCAAGCTCCCGGACACCGAAGCGCCCCGCGAGGGCGGCCTCTAGGCCGGCACCCATGCGTCTCGTCCGGACCTATCAGCCCGACAAGGAGGCGATGATCGCGGCCGTGCTCCTGCTGCTCAGGAGCGAAGCGGCCCCGGTCGAAGCGCCGCCCGCTGCCCAGTCGGGCCCACAGGCCCCGGGTGATTCCGTGGAACGAACCCCTCTTCTCGAAACCGGCCGCGCTTCGAAGCGCCGCCGGAGTACGGCGGCATGATGACCCCTGCCCAGTTCCTCATGAGTGCGCGCCGGGATCGGGGGCGCGCCGCGTGAACTCCTCCACCAACCCGCTCCTCGTCAGCGCCCTGGCATTCGCTGCTCGAGGGTGGCGAGTCCACCCGTTGCACGGGATGCGAGACGGTCGCTGCAACTGCGGCAGGCCCGACTGCGGAGCACCTGGCAAGCGCCCGCGCCTCTCGGAGTGGCCCGAGAAGGCCACGACTGACCCCGCGACGATTAGGGCGTGGTGGACCCGGTGGCCCGATGGAAACGTCGGCCTGCTCACTGGAATGGCCTCGGGGCTCATCGTGCTCGACGTGGACCCGCGCAATGGTGGAGACGAGTCCCTGCGCGGGCTCGTGGCTGCTCACGGAGATCTGCCATCGACACCGTTGGTCATCACCGGCGGTGGCGGCCATCACTACTACTTCGCCCACCCCGGAGCGCCAACCGAGAGCTGGCAGCCCGCGGCGGGCCTGGATCTCCAGGCAGACGGCGGGCATTGCGTCGCAGCGCCGCCCTCACTGCACTTAAGCGGCGGGCGATACGCGTGGGCGGAAGGGCTCGACCCTGGCGTTGTGGAGCTCGCACCGCTTCCGAGCTGGCTGATCCGGCCGGCACGAGACTCCGAGCTGGTGAGGTCCGAGGCCACGGTTTGCGCTCCCAGGATGACCGCTCGCAGCGACTCGGCCACGCGCTGGTCGGAGTCCGCCCTCCAGCGGGAGTGCGAGCGGGTGGCAAGGGCGGGCGTGGGGACGAGGAACAACCAACTCAATCGTGCCGCGTTCGCTCTGGGACAACTCGTGCCGCACTTGCTGTCTGAGGCCAGGGTGACCGAGGCGCTGCTCGATTCGGCGCGGGCCTGCGGACTGTCCGAGGACTCCGCGGAGGAGGAGGTGCGCGGGACGATCGCGAGTGGCCTCGGCAAGGGCTTGCTGAGTCCGCGCTACCCTCCCCAGCGCGCAGCTTCGCGACCGCCATCGCGCCCCGCGGCGGACCGGGGCACGGCCGTCACCCCGGCGGCTCCCGGGCCCGAGGGGCACCACAACACGGACCTCGGCAACTCGGAACGGTTCGCGGCCCAACACTCGGGTGGACTCCGCTACTGCGCTGCGTGGCGCCAGTGGATGGTGTGGGATGGGCGGCGCTGGACGTCCGACCGCGACGGGGAGGTCAACCGACGTGCCTCGCTCACCGTGCGCGCGATGTATGCCGAGGCCGCTGGGATCGAAGACGGCCGGGAACGCGAGCGGCTGGTCGCCCACGCCTCCCGAAGCGAGGGTGCGAAGCAGCTTCAAAGCCTGCTCCAACTCGCGCAAGCCGACCTCAGGATTGCCGTCCTGCCCGAAGCGTTTGATCCCGAGCAGGCCCTCTACCGCTTCAACGTCTTGAACGGGACCATCGACCTGAAGACGGGCCGCTGCGAGCCCCACGATCCGGGGCTCTTCATCACGAAACTCGCGCCAGTCACCTTCGATCCCGCGGCGACCGCCCCGATTTGGAACCAGTTCCTGGCGCAAGTGCTGCCTGATCCCGAGGTGCGGGCATTTGTCCGCCGGTTCGTCGGTTACTCGTTGGCTGGCGACACGAGCGAGCAGGTGCTCCTGTTGCTGTTCGGGACCGGCGCGAATGGCAAGAGCACCTTCCTCGAGACGCTCGGGGCGCTCTTCGGCGACTACGCGCAGAAGGCGGACTTCGAGACGTTCCTTCGCGCGAAGGGAGATCGCGACCGCAAGGGCGGTGCGCGGCCCGATCTACTGGCATTGGCAGGGCGTCGACTCGTGCTCGCGGCTGAGGCTGACGAGGGCCGCCAGCTGGACGCCAACATGATCAAGGAGGTCACGGGCGGAGACACGCTCACCGCTCGGGGCCTCTACGACCGATTCCAGACCTCGTTCCGCCCGCAGTGCAAGCTCATCCTGGCGAGCAATCATCGGCCGGAGGTGCGGGAGGCCACGGAAGCGATGTGGCGCCGCCTCCTTGAGGTCCCGTTCACGGTGACGATCCCCGAAGACCAGCGCGACGCGGCGTTGCTCGCCAAGCTCCGTGCCCCGGGTGAGCAGTCCGGGATCCTCAACTGGGCGCTCGATGGAGCTCGCGACTTCCTCTCGACGGATCGGGCTCCTCGGCTCAGACCGCCTGATGCCGTGCGCCGGGCCACCGGGTCATATCGCGAAGATCAGGACGCCATCGCGCCATTCCTGACCGCCTGTTGTGTCCGTGATCTCACAGGGCGCTCGAACCACAAGGAGGTCCGCGATGCCTACCTCGCGTGGTGCTCCGAGACGGAGGAGGAACCGCTGTCCGAGAAGGCGCTCTCCCAGGCGCTGCAGGAACATGGGTTTGAGCGCGTCCGCGGCAAGGACAAGCACCGCACGCGCGGCTGGAAGGGACTGAGAATCCCCGACGTCTTCGATCAGGCTGCGTCGGACGGTTCGGACGGGTTGTAGTGGATTTGCGGAGTAGTTTCCCAAGCACGTGCTCATGAGGAGAGTTGTGCGGATGAAGCCAACATCTGTCCGAAGCGTCCGAACTTCGGCTGGCCACTCGACCCGCGACACGAGGCCTTCCCCCCCTCGCGGGTCCTTCCGGGCGACTCGCCTGCGGGTGACGGCGACCCCGGATGTTCGCCAGTGACAGAAACTTAGGGCAAGTCGCCACGCGGGTAGCCGGTAGCCAAGGGGAGGTAGCCACGGTGGGTGAGTACGCGACCGCGCTTCGTCGAGATGCCAGCACGCTCATCGCCGCGCGTGTCGGCAGCGAGTTCTTCGAGCTCGTTGCCGGCGCACCGGCTGCCGTGGAAGCGAGGTAGCTCATGGCCACACCAGTAAGTCAGCGAGCCTACGCGCGGCATCGCGGCGTGACGCACCGCGCGGTTCAGAAGGCGATCGCCGCGGGGCGCATCCCGATTACGACGGGCGGCAAGGTGGATCCCGATGTCGCCGATCGCGCCTGGGCGGCGAACACGGACGAGTCGAAGCCGCGCAACAGCGTCTCGGGCACGCCGCGCGCGGAGCGACACGAGAGCACCGCGGCGAGTTTCGCCGGCTCGGCGCCGAGCGGGAGCGCGACGGCCTCGGGATACCAGACTGCACGCGCGCTTCACGAGACCTATCGCGCGCGGACGGCGCGGCTCGAGTTCGAGCGGCTGTCCGGCATGCTGGTCCCCGCGGACGATGTGCGGAGCCAGGCGTTCACCACGGCGCGCCGGGTGCGCGACTCCATCCTCGCGCTGCCCGATCGCCTGGCACCGGTGCTCGCAGCGATGACGGATCCCGCCGAGATCCACCGTGCCCTGGCTGCGGAGCTGCGGCAGGCCCTCGAGGAGCTGTCCAATGCCAAGCGCGCTTGAGGTGTACGCGCCGGCCTTCGCCGAGGGCCTCGCGCCGGATCCGGACTCGACCGTCTCCGAGTGGGCGGACGAACACCGGGCGTTGAGCGAGGTCGCATCTGCAGAGCCTGGCCGCTGGCGCACGACGCGGACGCCGTACCTGCGCGAGGTGATGGACTGCCTCTCGCCCGCGCACCCGGCTGAGCGCGTGGTGGTCATGGCCGGCGCGCAGATCGGCAAGACCGAGTGCGGGAACAACTGGATCGGCTACGTGATCCACCGCTCGCCTGGGCCGATGCTCATGGTCCAGCCCACGGTGGAGGTGGCCAAGCGCGTCAGCAAGCAGCGCATCGCCCCGATGATCGAGGCCACGCCAGCGCTGCGTGAGCGCGTGGCCGAGTCCCGCACGCGCGACAGCGGGAACACGGTTCAGCTCAAGGAATTCAACGGCGGCGTGCTGATCATCACGGGCGCGAACTCGGGCGCCGGCCTGCGCTCCATGCCGATCCGCTTCCTGTTCATGGACGAGGTGGACGAGTACCCGGGCGACGTCGACGGTCAGGGCGATCCCGTGGCGCTCGCGGAGAAGCGCACCGCGACGTTCTCGCGGAGGAAGGTCTTCCTCACGAGTACTCCCACGGTGAAGGGGCTCTCGCGCATCGAGCGCGAGTTCCTGGGCAGCGACCAGCGCCGCTACTTCGTGCCTTGCCCGCTCTGCGGCCACATGGACTACCTCGCCTGGCGCGGTCCCGAGCACCACCGGATCGAGTGGGAGGAGGGCCGCCCCGACACGGCCTACATGGTCTGCGCGAGCTGCGGCGGTCGCACCGAGGAGCGCTGCAAGGCGGACATGCTCTCGCGCGGCGAGTGGCGGCCTACCGCGGGCACCGAGAACAACACCGTCGGCTTTCACCTATCGGCCCTCTACTCGCCGCTGGGGTGGAAGTCCTGGGCGCAGTGCGCGGCCGAGTTCGTGCAGGCGAAGGAGGATCCGTTCCGCCTGAAGACCTGGGTCAACACGGTGCTCGGCGAGACGTGGGAGGAGCGCGGCGACTCCGTCGCGGCCGGCTCGCTGCTGACGCGGCTCGAGCGCTACCCGGCCGAGGTACCCGCGGGCGTCGGCGTGCTCGTGGCCGCGGTCGACGTGCAGGGCGATCGCCTCGAGGCGGTGGTCAAGGGCTACGGCGCTGGCGAGGAATCCTGGCTCGTGGCGTTCACGCAGCTGCACGGCGACCCCGCGTGTGAGGCCGTGTGGTTCGACCTCGACAAGTTCCTCGGCCAGGCCTTCGATCACGAGAGCGGCCAGAAGCTGCGCGTCGAGTGTACCGTCGTGGACTCCGGCGGCGCGCACACCGAGCACGTCTACCGGTACACCCGCGCGCGGTCGGGGCGGCGCGTGTTCCCGATCAAGGGCGGCAGCGTCGCCGGGAGGCCGCTGGTCGAGCGCCCCTCGAAGCACAACCGCTACAACGTGCCGCTCTTCGTGCTCTGCGTCGACACCGGCAAGGATGTCGTCTTCTCGCGGCTGCGCATCTCCACGCGCGGGCCCGGGTTCGTGCACCTGCCCGAGTGGGTCGACGAGGAGTACCTGGCGCAGCTCACCGCGGAGAAGGCGATCCGGAAATACGTGAAGGGCCGCGGCGCGGTCCGCGAGTGGGTGAAGCTGCGCGAGCGGAATGAGGCGCTCGACCTCGAGGTCTACGCGCTCGCCGCGCTGCACATCCTCGGGCAGCCGTTCATCCGCGGGCTCGCGGCGAGGGCGGCCAAGTTCGCGGTGCCGACGCTGGGGCTGGGCGAGCTGGCGGGGGACGAGTCGGGGACCGCGGCCGCGGCGCCGGCCCTAGTTCCGAGCCGTCGGCGGAGCGGGTGGGTCCACGGGTGGGGAGGGAGGCGGCCGTGAGGATGTTGTCCGAGGCGATCAACCCGCTGCGTCGCCCGGGCCCACGCGTGGGGTGGGGTCGGCGAGCATGCCCTGGATTCTGCGACCGTTGGCGCTGAGCCACTGCTTGGCCCGCTCGGTCTCGGGGCACAAGCTCTGGACGGTCAGCCAGAACTTCGCGGAGTGGTCTGGCACCGCTAGGTGGACGGCCTCGTGTACCACGAGGTACCGGAGCACGTGTTCGGGAGCGAGGATGAGACGCCAGTTGAACGAGAGGTTCCGGCTGGCCGAGCAGTTGCCCCACTTGGTCCGCTGGCCCATCACGTAGACGCGCTGCGCCCGCTGCCTGAGGCGCGCCGTGACCACGGCGAGCTGGCTCTCGATCTCTGCACGAGCCTGCCTCCGCAGCCAGTTCTCCAGGCTCCGGGCCGTTGGTGTCTGCGAGCCAGATCCTCGTCGTACGACGATCTCGCCATCGACAAATCGGACCGCGTTGCCGCGTGCCTGCGTTGGCGCGCTCTCAATCCGCACTGGTGTGGGCTCTCCGCGAAACAGGATCTCGCTGCGGCTGCGTTTCTGAGGCCGGCGTACAACCCGGAGCTGCTCGATGCGGGCCATCTGGTCGAGGACCCACTTCCGGTGCCGCTCGAGGAAGGCGAAGACCTCTGGGCCCGTGCGTGAATGCGGTTGCACAACCTCGACGCCATCAAGCCCGACGCGGACTCGCAGCTTCTTCGCGCTCTTCGACCGCACCACGCGGAAGTCCAGGCGGCGCTTCCCGAGCCGAATCGTGTGCTTCGTCGCGGTCCGCATGGCCTCAGCTCATCCCGTCAGACTTGGCGAGCTCGGCCACTGCCGGCTTCAGAAACGGCGGGTCTGCCGCGTCCGCGTCGAAGCCCAGACCTGTGTAGGCAGGATTCCACGACTCGGCGAGCAGGGACTGCTCCACGCGCATCCGACCGCCGATAGACACGCTCCAGCCCGGCGCCAACAGCTTGTTCCCGCGGAGGTGCGCGACCATGCGTCGCGCGCACTCCGCGGCGTAGGCTTCGTCGGCCGCGCTGGCATGCGCCCGCAGGATCGTGAAGAGCCCGTACTCGCCCGGTTGCGTGAGGTTCAGGCGCTCGGGCTCCTGCTTGGTAGCTGCGGCCGCGGCTGCGATCGCCTCGAGCTCGCGAAGGCGCTGTGCGATGGCCTCGTCACCCGCGTCCCGGCGCTCCTTGAGTGCCTGCAACCGCTCGCCCAGCTGGTGGTAGATGAAGCTCGGATCATCTTCGGACAACTCAACGGTGAGGAGCGCCTCCAGGGCAGCGGCCTTGTCCGCGGGCGTGGGGAGTTCGTCGAGCTTACCCACGTAGTCTTTGTCGATCTTGAAGACCGGCAGGGCTTCCGCGATGTCGAGGAAGGTCGTGTTCTCCTGGATCAGTTGGCGGGTCTTCGCGGACAGCTCGCCGTACGTGTCCTTGCTTCCTCGTTGCCGGCGCCGGTGAGCGACGTAGATGCCGCACAGCCAGTTGTACTGGAAGCGGTGAGGGTAAAGGCAGGGATCGGGAGCCACAGCCTCCCAGAGCCGCTCCAGGCTGCGGAAGCTCTGCTCGAAGCTCTTGGCGGCCTCTGCATCGCGCAGGCGGCGCAACGCTGCGAGCAGGCACTCCCGCGTGTCCTCGATCTTAATCCCGTCGAATAACGCCATACATCGTGCAACCTCGCCCGGAACCGTCGCTCGGAGCGCATCCCAGTCGATCAGGGATTCCTCGCGCACGCTCTCGTCGAAGTTGAGCGCCTTTTCAAGGCTGGCGAACACGCCGAAGTAGTCCACGACGAGACCCGTGCGCTTGTTCATGGACGGCAGGGGGCGATTCGTTCGTGCGATCGCCTGCAGGAGGTTGTGGTCACGGAGCGGCTTGTCCAGGTACATGACCTGTTCGACGGGCGCGTCGAAGCCGGTCAGCAGTCGGTCGCAGACGATCAGAATCTTGAGCGGTGAGCGCCAACGGCTGCGGTCTTCGCCGAAGCGCTCTCGATTCCAGTTCTCCCACTCGGCCGGCGTGAGCTTGAAGTAGTCGATCAGCTCGTCCTGCTTCGCCTTGGGGTACTCGAAGTCAGCAACCGCGGGCTCGCTGTTCTGTGCGTCGGAAATGATGACCTCGGACCACTCGGCAGGGAGGCCGCGCGCACGAAGCTTGGCGTCGAGTGCCGTCTTGTAGACAGCGCATGCCTTGCGATCGACAGCGACCATCTGCGCCTTGAAGCCGTTCGGATCCGGATGCGCCAGAAAGTGGCTCAGCATCCGCTCCAGCACGATCTCCACGCGATCCGGATGGCGGGCCAGTTCCTTCCACTGCGAGCGCTGACGCTGGATGAGGTCCTTGGCTTCCTCGTCTTCGAGTTCCATCTCCTCACACATCTGCTCGAACCCGGTGCTGAGGGCGGCCTCGTCGACCTTGAAGGGCACGGCGTCGCGGATGTAGTGGACCTCGAGGGTGGCGCCATCCCGGATCGCGCGCCGAATGCCGTAGTAGCTGAGATAGCGCTCCTGGACGCCGTCCTTCAGGGGGCCGAAGTCGCGGTGTGTGTTCTGCATCGTCCGGTCAATCGGAGTGCCGGTGAAGCCGAAGCGGAACGCGTTCGCGAGTTTGACGCGCATGGTCATCGCGTAGCTCTCAGTGCCGTCGCCCTTCTGTGAGCGGTGGCACTCGTCGACCATGCTGATGATGTTGTCGCGCGTCAGGGGGGCGAGGTCGCCCATGCCCTGGAACGACTGCACGGTCGTCACGAGAGTCCCTCGCCAATCGGCGCGGAGCTTCCTCTTCAGGTCATCGACTCCGAGCGCCTTCTCGACGTTCGGGTAGTCGCAGGCGTCGAAGTCGTCGGAGAGCTGAGTCTTGAGATCGCGCCGATCGACCACGATGAGGACCGTGGGGTTGTCGAGGGCCCGGTGGCGGCGCAGCTTCTGGCCGGCGAAGATCATGGTGAGCGACTTGCCGGAGCCCTGCGTGTGCCAGATCAAGCCGGTGCGCTCCTGCGAGTCGGCCAGCTTGCCAGCGTGGGCTACGGTGCGATCCACCAGTTCGTTCACCGCCTCGAACTGCTGGTAGCGCGCAATCTTCTTCGCCGTCTTGCCCTTCTTGGTTTCGAAGACGACGAAGTGCTGCAGGAAGTCCAGCAGGTGCGCGGGCTTCAAACGAAGCAAGCCGCGAACCGGTGCCTCCAGCGGGTCGTCGGGGTCGGCGGCCTCGGGCTCGTTCCAGTAGCCATGACGATCCGGATACAGGCTCAGCCAGCGGCCCCACGAGTCGAGGTGGCGTTCAATGTCATCCTTGCTGGCATCGTGGAAGAGCACGGTGCCGTAGCGGAACTCCTCCTCGTCGGCTGCGACGCAGAACACGTTCGGGGCCAGGATGAGCGGTGCCTGGCGCTGGTAGCGGTGCAGCTGGTGCACAGCCTCGCGCCAGTCCTTGCGGCTCGTGTTGTAGCTCTTGTACTCGGCCACCACGAGTGGGATGCCGTTCACGAGGAGCACCGTGTCCTCACGGCACTGCTTCACGCCCTGGACGCGGTACTGGTTCGATGCGGTGAAGTCGTTCCGGCTCTGCCTGCTCGGATCGAACTCGATGAAGAACACCGTCGTCGCGTCCGCGCCCGGCTCAAGTACGGTCTTGGCGCCGTCCCGAAGCAAGTCAAGAGTCTGGCGGTTCGCCGTGAGCTTGTCAGGGTGGGACATCGTCGTGCGAAGCGCTGCGACGGCGAGCCTCGCCTGCACCTCGTCTTTCACCTGCGGATTGATGCGAAGGATTGCCGCGACCAGCAGCCGCTCCACCAACGGATCTTCGAGGGGCCGCTCGAACGCGGCCATCGCGTCTTCGCCACGATAGGTCCAACCCAGGCTGCCGGCGCCGTACTTCTCCTTCGGCTCACCGCAAAGCCAGCCCAGGATGGGCTGCTCGACGTAGCCGTGCTCGCTCATTGCGCGTTCTCCTTGATGGCCCCTGGCACACGGACCCGGCCGGTGAGGAGGTCGTGCATGAGCGCCTGCTTCAGTTCCAGGAGTCGCACCTGCTTGACCATGAGGGCTTCCAAATGCTGTCGTTGACGTCGCGCCACTTCCGCGATCCAGTTCTGCTCATCCGCCGAAGGCGATGGGATCACCAGCTTCTTGAGTGTGCGCTGATTGATCGTGTTCAGTCCGGAGCTTGTCGCACAACGCGCATTCCAGAAGCGCTGGGCGTAGTATGAGTTCAGCCACAGGCAGGCAAACGCAGCATGAACTTCGCCTCGAGTTCGCAAGCGAAATAGGTGGTTTTGGAAGGTCATGCCGACCGCCTCGGGCGTAACACGCGCGCATCTCCCGATTTGCATCCTGTCTGCGTGGCCTTCGATGACAAGAAGGTCGTCTTCCTCCAGCACGCGCGGCGCAAGCTCGGAGTCACCGGCCTCCAACTCCTGCACGTCCGACAGATCGAGTGCGTCACGCCGGACGTTCGCAACTCGCAGGTAGCGCCGGCGCTTGAATCGAGCGCGTCGCGTTGCGTTAAGTGTGAAGCCATTTTGCAGGTCGAACTCGGCATCCACGGTGCTCAGCCGCCAAGCGGTTGGTAGCCTGCCTAGTTTCGTCGCAACGAAGTCATCTGGGTTGGCATCCATGCGCCGGATCGTTCCATCGGAGCCAATCCCTCGACTCAAGAGCTCGAAGAGGAGACTTCCGCGAAGCTCCCGCGCCCGCTCGACCGCCGCGCGGGTGCGCTCCAGCGCCGTGCCCACGGCGTCGAGGATGCGCGCAATTGCGGCTTGTTCGTCGCGGTCCTCTGGGACGCAGACGGAAAGTTGCGCGAAGTGGCGAGCCGTTACCGCATCGAAGGTCGTTCCCTGCGCAACTCTTTGCAGCGACCAACGCCAGCGCTGCAGCGCGTGTTCCAGAAAGCTGGGATCGCATCTCTCTCGGGCACGGATCGCGGCCAAGCCGCGACCGATCGCATAGTCCTGGTCGGCACGGTTCATCTCGCCAACGGGGGCCCGAACGCTGATCAGACTGTCGCCCTTCGCGGCCCTCTTCGCCGACGCGGTACACCACAGCCTGGGGACGGGACTGACCGAAGAGAAGTCCCCGTTTCCTTGAAGAAAGGGAAGGCCCTGGCCCTTGTCGTTATAGGTCTCCGAGGGTGGCGACTGGCCGGCGATTACATCCGCGAGCGTCGGGAATGGTGCGACGCGCCAGCCCCGGGGCGGAGCCTCGCACTCGGGCAGGTAGGCCCAACGGAGCATCCGGTGGGCCGACTCACTTCGCATAGCCGACCTCGGACAACAGTTGCGACAGCTCTGCTTCCGCTGCGTTTGCTTTCGCCTCTGCCTCGCGCAGCGCCTTCAGTGCATCCTTCACCTCGAGCCGCTGCGCGGGCTCGAACGTGTCCACGTAGCGCGGGATGTTGAGGTTGAACTCGTTCTCTTCGATCTCGTCGAGTCCTACGACCCGGGCATGCTTGAGGAGTTCGTCGGGATCCGCGTAGAGCTCAACCAGCTCGTCACCCACCACGGCCACGTCCTTGCGGTCGGCGTCGGCCCGGCGACGCGACTCAGCGATGCGCTCGTCGCGTTCGGCGAGCTTGGTGGCGAGCTTCTCGCGCTGCTTTTCGAGCCTGGCGATGGCGCTCGCGGCCTTGGCCTTCTCCTGCCTCGTCCCGGCCGCGTCCTCAGTCCTGCGCTCCTCGGCCAGCTCGGCGTCGAGCGCGGCGAGCTTTGCGGCCTGGGGCTGGTACTCCGCTTCGATACGTCCGGTCTCTTCTTCCTCACGGGCGTCGATCTGCCCGCGAATGCGGCCGGCGTGCTCGCCCACGAGGCCCGGCACCTTCCCAGCGTCGCCGTAGGCGTGGTAGTGGACAAGGATCCGCATCACGTCCTGCGGGCGCAGCTCGTTCTGGGCCGAAAGCTCGCGGAAGTGCCGCGCGGCGTAGATGAGGAGCACGCGGTCGCGGCGCGCGGCAGGACGCTCCTTGCGCAGGATCAGCAGGCAGGCGGGCA